>JAEWEI010000320.1 GCA_023389545.1 Actinomycetes bacterium
CTGCTGGGAGTCGTCAGGCGGTTGTGTGGCGAGCTGCGCGACCGCGGCGGACGTGGCGGCTGCGGACTGGAGGCCGCTGCGCGCTTCCCGGACGCCGTGCGCCAGGGCGGCGGCCTCCAGCCGGGCCCGTGAGGCGACGTCCCCCCGTGCGGCGTCGAGCACGACCACCGCCTCGGGGGCCACCACCGCGCCGCGGTCGGCGTTGCCCGTGCGGGCGCTCTGAAGCGCGTACACGACGACGGCGATGACCACGATGGCCAGCGCCGCGCCCACCCCCGCGATGAGTCGCGCCCGCGCCGCCGACATCGTCAGGCGCCCACCTCGGCGTCCGCCGTGCCCAGGGCATCGATCTGCTCGACCTCGTCGGGGGTCAGTGAGAAGCCCGTGACCTCCAGGTTCGCGGCGATCCGATCCCGATGGACGGACTTCGGGATGACCACGATCTGGTGCTCGAGATGCCAGCGGAGCACCACCTGGCGCGGGGTGACCCCGTGCGCCGCGGCGATCTCGACAAGACGGGGGTCGGCCAGGTCGGTGCGCTTGAACGGGCTGTACCCCTCGAGCGCCACCCCCCGCTCCGCGTGGCCCGCCACCAGGTCGGCGTCGTGATCGCCCGGGCTCCACGGGATCTGGTTGATCGCGGGCGCCTCGCCCGTGGCGGCCACCAGCTCGTCGATCTGGGCGAGCGAGTAGTTGGACACCCCGATGGCGCGGGCCAGGCCCTCGTCGCGCAAGGCGATGAACTGCTCCCACGTGCTAGGTGTGGCGGCGCCCGCCGGCGGCCAGTGCACCAGCCACAGGTCCACCTGGTCGACGCCCAGGTCGGCCAACGAGCGCTCCAGCGTCTCGCGCTCCCGGCCGGCGGCGTCCGGCGGGAGCTTCGTGGTGAGGAACACGTCCTCGCGCGGGACGCCCGAATCGGCCAGGCCGCGCCCGACCAGCGCCTCGTTGCCGTAGCCCGTGGCGGTGTCCACGTGCCGGTAGCCCAGTTCGAGGGCGTCGCGCACCGCGCCGCGGGCGTCGTCGCCCTCCGACTGCCAGGTGCCGAGTCCGAGGAGGGGGATGTCCGCGCCGCGCAGCGCGAGGGAGGGGAGGGGAGCAGCAGTCATCGGAACATGATGCCCGCGACCCCGGCAGGGGGCGACCCGCGGGCGCAGCGCCCCGACGCGGAGGCGCCCCTCGGGCACAACAGGGTGGTGGTCAGCGCGTCCGTCCGCCAGCATCGGCTCCCCGAGGGCCGTCGGCCGGATCGGGACAAGACGCGGACGCCCTCCGAGCCCGAGGATGGACAGATGGACACCAGCCCCGCAGACCTCGTCGATGAGTCGCTCGCGCTCGCGGACCGCTGGGTCGCCGCGACGGCCGCCGGCGAGACCCGCCGCGAGCGGAGGACCACCGCACGCCTGGCCGCCCTCGTGTCCGATCCCGCCGGCCTGGACCTGGCCGTGCGGTTCGTGGACCGCGTGGCCCGGCCGGAGGACGTGCACGTCGCCGCGCGCGAGCTCGCGGGGCTGACGCGCCTGCAGTCCGCGGCCGCGGGGTTCCTGGGGCCCGTCGACCGCATGCTGCTGGCCAGCGGCGCCCGGCTCGCCACAGTGCTGCCCCACCTCGTGGCGCCGGCCGCGACGACGCGGCTGCGCCAGATCGTCGGGCACCTCGTCGCAGACGCCGGACCGGGCCTTGCCAGCCGCCTGGCCCGGGCGCGGGCCGAGGGCTTCCGTCTCAACCTCAACCTGCTGGGCGAGGCGGTGCTCGGTGAGCGCGAGGCGGCTTCGCGGCTGCGGCAGGTGTCCGCCCTCGTGGAGCGCCCGGACGTCGACTACGTCTCCGTCAAGGCGTCCGCCGTGGCCAGCCAGCTCTCCACCTGGGATGCCGACGGCAGCCGTGACCGGCTCGTGGCCCGCTTGCGCCCGCTCTACCTGACGGCCGCGCGACACGGCGTCTTCGTGAACCTGGACATGGAGGAGTACCGCGACCTCGCGCTCACCATCCGGGTCTTCGATCAACTGGTGCTGGATCCCGCCCTCCTGCGCGCCGAGGCGGGCATCGTGCTGCAGGCCTACCTGCCCGACGCGGTGGCCGCGCTCGACGAGCTCACCGAGATCGCGGCCCGCCGCCAGGCCGCAGGCGGCGCCCGCGTCAAGGTGCGGCTCGTCAAGGGCGCCAACCTCGCGATGGAGCAGGTGGAGGCCGAGCTGCACGGCTGGGCGCAGGCGCCCTTCCGCTCCAAGGCCGAGGTGGACGCCCAGTACGTGCGGCTGCTCGATCGGGCGCTGCGACCCGATCGGACCGCACTCGTGCGGATCGGCGCCGCGAGCCACAACCTCTTCCACGTCGCGCTCGCGCACCTGCTCGCCCAGGCGCGCGGGGTCGGCGAGGCGCTCGACATCGAGATGCTGCAGGGCATGGCGCCCGCCCAGGCGCGAGCCGTCCGGGAGGACGCCGGCACGGTGCTGCTGTACACGCCGGTCGTGGCGCGGCGCGACTTCGACGTGGCGATCTCCTACCTGGTGCGCCGCCTCGAGGAGAACGCCGCTCCCCAGAACTACCTGCACGCGCTCTTCGCGCCCGGCGACGGCCACGGGCTCCACTCACAGCGCGAGGCGTTCCTCGCATCGGTGCGGGATGCGCAGCTGCCCACAAGCCCGCCACAGCGCGCGCCTCGCGGGGAGCCGGTCGAGGCGGCCGCGGGGGAGCCGTTCACGAACGCTCCCGACACGGACCCCGCAGTCGCCCAGCACCGCGCCTGGGCCCGCGACCTGCTCACTCGTGACGTCACAGTGCCCGACGGCCTCGTCGCACAGACCCCGGAGGCCGTCGACGAGGCCGTGGAGCGGGCGTCCGCCGTCGCGGCCTCCTGGGCTGGCGCACCGCCCCACGAGCGCGCGCGCATGCTGCGCCGCGCCGCCGTGCACCTCGAGCGGGCCCGCGGCGATCTGGTCGCGACCATGTCGCAGGAGGCGGGGAAGACCGTCGCCGAGGCCGACCCCGAGGTCAGCGAGGCCGTCGACTTCGCCCGCTACTACGCCGACCAGGCCGAGCGGCTCGCCGACGGGGGAGTGCGCGGCGCGCAGTTCCGGCCCGAGGGGCTGACAGTCGTCACACCGCCGTGGAACTTCCCCGTGGCGATCCCCGTGGGCTCGGTGCTCGCAGCGCTCGCGGCGGGCTCGCCCGTTATCGTGAAGCCCGCGCCGGCCACCCCCCGCTGCGCCCAGGTGGCGATGGGAGCGGTGCACCGGGCGATGGACGAGCTCGGAGTGCCGCGCGCCCTGCTGCAGGTGCTGCTCGCGCCCGAGGGCGACGCCGGCCGGCGGCTCGTCACGCACCCCGCCGTGCGCCGCGTGCTGCTCACTGGGTCCATCGAGACAGCTCGGCTGTTCGCGTCGTGGCGGGCCGATCTCGATGTCCTCGCCGAGACCTCCGGCAAGAACTCCCTCATCGTCACGCCGTCCGCCGATGTGGACCTGGCCGTCGCCGACGTGGTGCGGTCCGCATTCGGCCACGCCGGGCAGAAGTGCTCAGCCGCGTCACTGCTCATCCTCGTCGGATCGGCAGGCCGTTCCGCGCGGCTGCGACGGCAGCTCGTGGACGCCGTCACGTCACTGCGGGTCGGGGCAGCCGACGATCTCGCCACCCAGATGGGTCCGCTGACCGAGCCCGCCTCGGGCAAGCTGCTCCGCGCGCTGACCACCCTCGACCCCGGCGAGGCGTGGGCGATCCGGCCCCGCCGGCTCGATGACGAGGGGCGCCTGTGGACTCCCGGGGTCAAGGTCGGCGTGGCGCCCGGATCCGCGTTCCACCTCACCGAGTGTTTCGGCCCCGTCCTCGGGATCATGCGCGTCGAGACCTTGGACGAGGCCATCGACGTGCAGAACGCCGTCGCATTCGGCCTCACCGGCGGCCTGCACTCCCTCGACGAGCATGAGATCGACAGATGGCTTGACCGTGTCGAGGTGGGCAACGCCTACGTGAACCGGCACATCACCGGGGCGATCGTCCAGCGGCAGCCGTTCGGCGGGTGGAAGGCGTCTGTCGTGGGCCCCGGCGCCAAGGCGGGTGGCCCGGACTACGTGGCCGAGCTCGGCGCCTGGTCGGACTCCGCCGACGTGCCGCGGGAGGACGCCGACTGGCTCGCCTGGGCGCTGGCCGACGACGCCCGCTGCTGGTCGCAGGAGCTCGGCGTCGAGCACGACCCCAGTGGGCTGCGCGCCGAGTCCAACGTGCTGCGCTACCGGCCCATCCCGCACCTCACCGTCCGCGTCGGCGCGGGCGCCCGTGACGTCGAGGTGGACCGTGTGCTGGCGGCCGCCCGCCTGGTGGGCGCACCCGTCACCGTGAGCCGGTCGGCTGTCGAGGACGACGTCGCGTTCGCGATGCGCGTCCGCCAGGGCGAGGTGGACGGCCGCATCCGGGTGGTGGGCAAGGTGGAAGGGCTGCGAGCCGCGGCGGCCACCCGCACGGGCGTGGTGACAGTCCTCGACGGCCCGGTCCTCGCCAGCGGCCGCCGCGAGCTCCTCACGGTGCTGCGCGCCCAGGCGATCAGCCGGACCCGCCACCGCTTCGGCCACCTCGAGGCCCGCGGCGCGGCCGGCTGACGCTTGGTCAGTGCAGCGCGTGGAAGGCGAGAGCAGCCGCGCTCAGGCCCAGCGTGAGGTGCAGTGCCACGTCGCCCACCGCCCGTGCCACCCGGTGTGCGCGAACCTGCTCGACGACGTCGAGCGCGAAGGTCGAGAACGTCGTGAGGCCGCCGGCGAGCCCGGCGCCCAGCACGGTGAGCCACTGCGTGCTGATCGCCCCGCGCGCGGCCCCCGCCGCCACGGCGCCCAACAAGAGGGAGCCGATCACGTTCACCGTGAGCGTCGCCCACGGGAACGTCGGCCGTCCGAGACCGCGCCGCTCTCGGGACCGGGCGTGCAGCATCTCTGTCGCGAACCTCAGCTGCGCTCCGACGCCTGCGCCGACAGCGACGCCGAGCGCCACCCAGCCGTTCACAGCTGCTCCGCGGACGCAGGTGTCGACGGGCCCGGGGGTGGTGCGGGGAGGCTCCGTGCGGGAAGCCGTGAGCCGAGGGCGACGCCGGCGGCGGCGGCCGCCACGCCCGCGACGACCGACGCCACAAGGTAGGCGGCTGCCGTGCCGACGCGTCCGCCGGTGGCCAGCACGTCGACAGCATGCGCGTAGGCCGAGAACGTGGTGAACCCGCCGAGCAGCCCGGTGCCGAGCGCGGGGCGCACCCAGGCTGGGGCGCCCCATCGCCCCACGAATCCGACCACCAGGAGCCCGAGGGCGAACGACCCGAGCACGTTGATCCCGAAGGTGGTCCACGGGAAGCGCCCGACGGGCTCAGGGACGGCGACTGTCGCCGTCCAGCGCAGCAGCCCGCCGACAGCGCCGCCGACGCCGACGAGCGCGAGCGTGGAAGAACGTCTCATGTGTGCGACTGCCCCAGATCGGATGCTCACGCAGAGGCGCGGATCACGAGCTCCGAGGGGAAGATCATCGGCTCGTCGGCGTAGACGCCGCCGAGCTGGTCGAGCAGCCGCGCCCCGGCGGCGCGGGCCATCGCGACGACCGGCTGGATCACGGTGGTCAGCGGGGGGTTCGTGGACGTGGCAACGCCGAGGTTGTCGTATCCGACCACGGCGATGTCGCCTGGCACATCGCGGCCGAGTTCGGCGAGCACGCCCAGCGCCCCTGCGGCCATGAGGTCGGAGGCGACGAAGATCGCGTCGACGTCGGGGTGCTGCTCGAGGAGCCGGTGGGTGCACGCGGCGCCGGAGGCGATCGTGAAGTCACCGTGCACGATGGCCGCCTCGGACAACCCGGCGGCCCGGATCGCCTGCCGCCAGCCGGCGAGCCGGTCGATGCCCGCGGACATGTCGAGGGGGCCGGCGATGGTGGCGATGCGGCGCCTGCCTAGGTCGATGAGGTGCTGGGTGGCCATGCGGCCACCAGCCACGTTGTCGGCGTCGACGTACTGCGTGTCGCCCTTGGACAGGGGCCGCCCGACGAAGACGTTGGGGAGGTGCGACTGCCGCAGCGCCTGGTCCAGCGCGTCGTCACGGTGGTGCGAGACGACGATCGCGCCGTCGACGTGGCCGTTGCGCAGGTAGCGGACGGTGCGGGCGCTGTCGCCCGGGCGGGCGATGACCAGCACGAGCTGCAGGTCGGACTCGGCGAGCGCGCTGCTCAAGCCGTTCAGGGTCCCTGCGAAGAAGGGGTCGGACAGCACTCGCTCATCGGGCTCTGGCACGACCAGCGCGATGGAGTCGGTGCGACGGGTGACCAGGGAGCGGGCGGCACGGTTGGGGGTGTAGCCCAGATCGGCGACGGCGGCCTCAACAGAGGCGAGCGCCTCGGGGGAGACTCGCAGACCACCGTTGATCGCACGCGACGCCGTCGACCGCGAGACGCCCGCACGCTCGGCGACCTGCTCGAGCGTCGGCGCGACCGGACGAGCGGAGTCCGCTCGATGCGTGGCATTGTCGACCGACATTGGTCGTCCCCTCCTGAAGCTGCCCGGGGCAGCGTGGTGTAGCACAGGTTGACCCCGCGCGGCGGTGGCTGGGTGGCCACCGCCGCGCGGAAGGTCACTCAGCCCTTGACGGCGCCCTGCATGATGCCAGCGACGAGCTGTCGTCCTGCGAAGACGAACACGATGACCAGCGGGATCACCGAGAGGGTGACGCCCGCCATGACGAGCGACATGTCGTTGAAGTAGTTGCCTTGGAGCAGCTGGACGGCCACCGGCAGGGTCGGGTTCGCCGAGCCCAGCACGATGAACGGCCAGAAGAAGTTCGTCCACGATCCCACGAAGGTGAACAGGCCGAGCATCGCGGCGGCCGGTCGAGCTGCCGGAAGCGCGACGTGCCAGAACGTGCGGATCATCGACGCGCCGTCCACACGGGCAGCCTCGATCAGCTCGTACGGAAGCGCTCCCTCAAGATACTGCGTCATCCAGAACACGCCGAACGCGGTGACCATCCCGGGGACGATGACGGCGATGAGGTCGCCGGTCCACTCGAGCTTCGACATCACGATGAACAGGGGCACGATGCCGAGCTGGGTCGGCACCGCCGTGGTGGCCACGACGAAGACGAGCAGCGGCCCGCGGCCCTTGAAGCGGAGCTTCGCGAAGGAGTAGCCGGCCAGGGTGGAGAAGATGACCACGGAGATCGCGGTCACCGAGGAGACGATGGCCGAGTTCGTCAGCGACTTCCAGAACTTGATGTCCGAGTTGAGGACGCGCTCGAAGTTGGCGAACAGGTTGCTGTCCGGGATCAACGACGGGATCGGGTTCTGCGCGATCGTCGCGGAGTCCGAGGTGGCGAGCAGGAACGCGAAGTACAGCGGGTACGCCGAGATCAGGATGACCAGCGTGAGGATCGCGTAGGTGACCCACCCGGGACGGCGGTCGGAGCCGGCGCCCTTCGACGTGCCGCGCCGGTTCGCGGCGGCGCGAGCGGCGCCGCGTCCTGCGGTCTGCTGGATGACGGGGATCGAAGGCGCGCTCATCGCTTCTGCTTCCTTCCGGACTTGGGCGCCGAGTCGGACGCGATGCGACGGGTGAGGGAGAAGTTGATCAACCCGATGATCAGGATGATCACGAAGAGGATCCAGGCGACGGCGGCTGCACGCCCGAAGCTCTTCTGGGAGCCCCATCCGACCTCGTAGAGGTACATCGTCACCGTCATCCACTGACGGTCGCCGCCGCCCTGGCCGGTCTGGTCGAACAGGCGGGGCTCGTCGAAGATCTGCAGTCCGCCGATGGTGGAGGTCACCACGACGAAGATGATGGTCGGGCGCAGCATCGGCACGGTGACCGAGAAGAACTGGCGCAGTCGGCCGGCGCCGTCGAGGATCGCGGCCTCGTAGAGCTCGCGCGGGACGGCCTGCATCGCGGCGAGGAAGATCAGGGTGTTGTAGCCGATCCAGCGGAAGTTCACCATCGAGGAGATGGCGACGTGGCTCGCGAGGACGTCAGCGTGCCAGCGGATCGGC
>JAEWEI010000343.1 GCA_023389545.1 Actinomycetes bacterium
CCCACCCACACCTCGCAGCGTCCTGGTGACCGGCGCGAACCGCGGCATCGGCCGCGCGATCGCGGAGCGGTTCGTGGCGAACGGCGACAAGGTCGCGACGATCTACCGCGGCGGCGACCTGCCCGACGGCGTGCTGGGAGCCGTCGGCGACATGCGGGACACCGCCGCCGTCGACGCCGCGTTCACCGAGGTCGAGGCCGCGCACGGCCCCGTCGAGGTGCTCGTCGCCAACGCCGGGGTGACGCGCGACCAGCTCCTGCTGCGGATGACCGACGAGGACTTCGAGAGCGTCCTGGACGTGAACCTCACCGGCGCCTTCCGCTGCGTGCGCCGCGCCTCCAAGGGCATGATCCGGCTGCGCCGGGGGCGTATCGTGCTCATCTCCTCGGTGGTCGGCCTCTACGGCGGCGCAGGCCAGGTCAACTACGCCGCGTCCAAGGCGGGCCTGGTCGGCATGGCACGCTCCATCACCCGCGAGCTCGGCGGGCGGGGCATCACCGCCAACGTGGTCGCCCCCGGCTTCATCGACACCACCATGACGGCCGAGCTCCCGGCCGAGCGTCAGGAGGCGTACCGCGCCGCGATCCCGATGGGCCGGTTCGCCCAGCCCGACGAGGTCGCCGGCGTCGTCCAGTTCCTCGCCTCGCCGGACGCCGGCTACATATCCGGCGCGGTCATCCCCGTCGACGGCGGGCTCGGCATGGGGCACTGACCGCCCCAGCGCACCGCTCGACCCCCTCAGCACCTCACGTCTCACGGAATGGATCAGCACCCATGGGCCTGCTCGACGGCAAGAAGCTCCTCGTCACCGGCGTCCTCACCGACGGCTCCATCGCGTTCCACGTCGCGCGCCTCGCCCAGGAGCAGGGCGCGCAGGTGGTCCTGACCTCGTTCGGCCGGCAGTTCCGGCTCACGCAGGCCATCGCGCGGCGGCTGCCGCAGCCCGCCCCCGTGGTGCAGCTCGACGTCACCGACGAGGAGGACCTGGCCGCGCTCGCGGACCGGGTGCGCGAGCACGTCGACGGCCTCGACGGCGTGGTCCACTCGATCGGCTTCGCCCCGCAGTCCGTGATGGGCGGCAACTTCCTCGCGGGCGAGTGGGACGACGTGGCCACCGCGTTGCGCGTCTCGGCGTACTCGCTCAAGTCGCTGGCCGTCGCCGCGCAGCCGCTGCTGGGCAGTGGATCGTCGATTGTCGGCCTCACGTTCGACGCGCGCTACGCGTGGCCGGTGTACGACTGGATGGGCGTCGCCAAGGCCGCCTTCGAGTCGACCGCCCGCTACCTGGCCCGCGACCTGGGCCCCGAGGGCGTGCGCGTGAACCTGGTGTCGGCAGGCCCGATCCGCACCACCGCCGCCAAGTCGATCCCCGGCTTCGAGGCCATGGAGGGCGGCTGGCCCGACCGCGCGCCGCTGGGCTGGGACGTCACCAACCCCGAGCCGACGGCTCGCGCGGTCGCCGCGCTGCTCTCCGACTGGTTCCCGGCGACGACGGGCGAGATCATCCACGTCGACGGCGGCGTCCACGCGATGGGACTCTGAGGGCGTGGACTCCACAGCTCCCCGGCGCCTCGTGCTGCTCCGCCACGCGAAGGCGGAGCACGCCCAGATCGAGGACCGTCTGCGGCCGCTCGCACTCAAGGGGCGCACGCAGGCGGCCGGCGTGGGGGCGAGCCTGGCCGCCGAGGGGCTCATGCCCGATCACGTGGTGTGCTCGGCGGCCATCCGCACCCGGCAGACGTGGGACCTGGCCCGCGCGGCGCTCCCCGCAGAGCCGGGATCGGTCGACGTGAACGAGGAGCTCTACCTCGCCGACGTGCGCCGGGTGCTGGAGATCGTGCGCGAGGTGGGCGACGGCGTCGCGACCGTGCTGGTCGTGGGACATGAGCCCGTGATGTCGCAGACGGCGGCCACACTGGCCGGGCCGGCATCCGATGAGGCGGTGCTCGACCGGGTCCGCCTGGGCGTGCCGACCGCCAGCTACTCGGTGCTCGAGACGGACGCGCGCTGGTCCGAGCTGGAACCGGACGGCGCCCGCCTGGTGCGGTTGGTCACCCCCGGCTGATCGGGCCTCAGCCGGCCAGGGCGAACGGCGCGAGCCCCAGCACGTCGTCGAGGCGGCCCCGCACCACGGCGTCGGCCTGGCCGCACACCAGCGGCTTCGCGTTGAACGCGACGCCGAATCCGGCCTGCTCGAGCATGTCGAGGTCGTTGGCGCCGTCGCCGATCGCGATGGTGCGCTCGAGTGGGATGCCCGACTCGGCGGCGAACTCGCGCAGCGCGAGCGCCTTCGCCGCCCTGTCGATCACCGGGCCGCGCACCCGGCCCGTGAGCACCCCGTCGCGGGCCTCGAGGCCGTTCGCGCGGAACCGGGTGATCCCGAGGCTCGCGGCCAACGGCTCCACGACCTCGACGAACCCGCCGGAGACGAGGGCTAGGGGCCAGCCGCGCGCGTCGAGCTCGGCGACGAGCTCCACGGCGCCGGGGGTGAGCTCCACCTCCGCGAGCACCTCGCCGAAAACCGTGGTGCTCAGACCGGCCAGGGTCGCCACCCGCTGGTGCAGCGAGGCCGCGAAGTCGATCTCCCCGCGCATCGCCCGGTCCGTGATGTCCGCCACCGCGGCGAGGGAGCCCGAGCGTGCGGCGAGCAGCTCGATGACCTCGGCGGTGATGAGCGTCGAGTCGACGTCCATCACCACGAGTCGGGGCGCGGAGGCGGTCGCGGGGGTGTTCAGGGCGTCAGGCAGCGTGCTCACCTGGGCAGGGTAGTGCGCGGGGCTCCGAGCCCACCGCCGGTGCTCACGCCTTGATGACTGTGCCCTTCGGGACGACGGTGATGCCCGACTCGGTGACGGTGAACCCGCGCGCGAGGTCGTGCTCGCGGTCCAGGCCCACCCGTGCGCGTTCGGGCACCACGACGTTCTTGTCGAGGATGGCGCGGTGCACCTGGGCGTACCTGTCGACGGTCACGCCGTCCATCAGCACGGAGTCGGTGACCTGGGCCCACGAGTGCAGGTACACGCCGGGGGACAGCACCGAGCCGGAGACCGTGGCGCCGGAGACGAGCACGCCGGGGGAGACGATCGAGTCGGCCGCGTGGCCGAGCCGGCCGGCGCCCGCGTGGACGAACTTGGCGGGCGGCAACCCGGTGTAGCCGGTGTGCAGCGGCCACTCGTAGTTGTAGAGGTTGAACACGGGCTCGATGGAGATGAGGTCCTGGTTCGCGTCGTAGTACGAGTCGAGCGTCCCGACATCGCGCCAGTAGTCGCGGTCGCGGGGCGTGGAGCCGGGCACGTCGTTGCGGATGAAGTCGTAGACGCCGGCAGTGCCGCGCTCCACGAACGCGGGGACCAGGTCGCCGCCCATGTCGTGTCGGGAGGTCGGGTTCTCCGCGTCGGCCGTGACGGCGCGCACCAGCGCGTCGGTGTTGACCACGTAGTTGCCCATCGAGGCGAGGATCTCGTGGGGGGAGTCCGGCAGGCCCCGCGGGTCGGCGGGCTTCTCGCGGAACGCCGTGATGCGGGTCGGGTCGTCCGCGGAGGTCTCGATGACGCCGAACTGGTCGGCCATCTCGATGGGCTGGCGGATGCCCGCGACGGTCAGCTCGGCCCCTGAGGCGATGTGCTGGTCCACCATCTGGGAGAAGTCCATGCGGTACACGTGGTCGGCGCCGACCACGACCACGATGTCGGGGCGCTCGTCGTCGATGATGTTCAGGCACTGGTAGATCGCGTCGGCGCTGCCCAGGTACCAGTGCTTGCCCACGCGCTGCTGCGCGGGCACCGGCGCCACGTAGTTGCCGAGCAGCGACGACATGCGCCACGTCTTGGTGACGTGCCGGTCGAGGCTGTGGGACTTGTACTGCGTGAGCACGATGATGTGCAGGTAGTGGGAGTTCACGAGGTTCGACAGGGCGAAGTCGACCAGGCGGTAGATTCCGCCGAACGGCACTGCGGGCTTGGCCCGGGCCGCCGTCAGGGGCATGAGTCGCTTGCCCTCTCCACCTGCAAGGACGATCGCAAGGATGCGCGGCGCTGCCATGGCATGACCCTAGGGCCACCGACCCGTCCGGGGCGAGGCGGCGGCGCGCGAGGCGCTAGCGTGTCGCGCTAAACGGCCGGGCGGATCCACTGCCCGCGGGGAGGGACAGACGTGCGGATCGACCTGTTGACGCGTGAGTACCCGCCGCATGTGTACGGCGGCGCGGGCGTGCACGTCGCGGAGCTCGCAGCGGTCTTGCGGCGCAGCATCGACGTCCGCGTGCAGTGCTTCGACGGCGTGCGGCACGAGCCGGGCGTCGTGGGGCACGCGGTCCCGGCGGGGCTCGCCGACGCGAACCCGGCGCTGGCCACGTTCGGCGTCGACCTGGAGATCGCCGACGCGGTGGGACGGCCCGGCGACCGGATCGCCGAGCACGACGGTGACGGGCCCGCCGAGCTGGTCCACTCCCACACCTGGTACGCCAACCTGGCCGGGCGCCTCGCCGCCCTGCAGTACGGCATCCCGCATGTGGTGACCGCGCACAGCCTTGAGCCCCTGCGGCCGTGGAAGGCCGAGCAGCTCGGCGGCGGGTACGCGCTGTCGGGCTGGGCCGAGCGCACCGCGTTCGAGTCCGCCGACGCCGTCATCGCGGTCAGCGCCGGCATGCGCCAGGACATCCTGCGCAGCTACCCGCAGGTGGACCCCGCGCGCGTGCACGTGGTGCACAACGGCATCGACCTGGACGGGTGGCAGCGGCCCGCTGACGCCGCCGGGCTGGCGCGCGCCGACGAGGTGGTGCGCGGGCTCGGCATCGACCCCGATCGGCCGTCCGTGGTGTTCGTCGGGCGGATCACGCGGCAGAAGGGGCTGCCCTACCTGCTGCGCGCCGCGGAGGCTCTGCCACCCGAGGTCCAGCTCGTGCTGTGCGCGGGCGCCCCTGACACCCCGGAGATCTCCGCCGAGGTCAGCGGCCTCGTGGCGGACCTGCGCACGCGACGCGACGGCGTGGTGTGGATCGAGCAGATGCTCCCGCGGCGGGACCTGGTCGCGGTGCTCGCCAGCGGCACGGTGTTCGTGTGCCCGTCCGTGTACGAGCCGCTGGGCATCGTCAACCTCGAGGCCATGGCGGTGGGGCTGCCGGTAGTCGGCACCGCCACCGGCGGCATCCCCGAGGTCGTCGACGACGGCGTGACAGGGGTGCTGGTCCCGATCGAGCAGGCGCAGGACGGCACCGGCACGCCCGTGGACCCCGAGAAGTTCGTCGCCGACCTCGGCGCGGCGCTCGCGGCAGTGGTGGGCGATCCCGAGCGCGCCGCCGAGATGGGCGTCGCGGCACGCAGGCGCGTGGAGGAGCACTTCTCCTGGGAGGCGGTGGCCGAGCGGACTCTGGAGGTCTACCGCTCGGTGCTGCGCGCCTGACGCGCCCGTCCCCGGCCGGGGCGCGCTCGCCCGGTCAGGGGCGCGCTCGCCCGGTCAGGGGCGCGCGGGCTGCTGTTGCGTGGCCGCCGACATCGCCCGGCGGGCCGCCCGGTCCACCTCGCGCAAGGCTGTGGACCGCTGGTCCGCCTGCCACAGGTTCACCGCGCCGCCGTCGTCGGCTGTGGCGAGCTCGACGATCGCCCGCAGCCGCGCGGCGCTGCCGAGCACGCGTACCCGGCGCCCGTCGATGCCGCTGGGCAGCGCCCACCCGGGGTCCACGCCGGTGCGCAGTGCGGCGATCGCGTCCGCGGCGTCGGGGCGCCACCGGGCCACGTCGAGCGCGGCGAGCGCCTCGGTGGCCTGGGTGAGCGCGACGCGCAGCTCGGACTCCGACTCGGCGAGCGAGCCGACCTGCCCCTGGAACGTCGTGCGCCAGTCCGGCGCCCGCTGGACCTCCCAGGTCACCAGGTGGCCCTGCTCGTACACCGAGCCGAACGCCTCGACCTGCGGGACGGCGGCCCAGGCGCCCTGGTCGGTGTGCACGAGCACGCACTCCCCGGCGTGGGTGGCCGCGCTGGACACCGCGCTCGGCACGCCGGTGGGGTCGCCGGGCGCGGGCAGCACCGCGGCGACCGTGCGCTGGCCGGACGCCCAGGCGGCGACCAGCTCGGACAGCGTGCCGCCCAGCTCTGCGGAGTCGTCGGCGATGCGCACGCCATGCGGCTCGTCATCGCCCTGCACGGCCTCGAGCAGCCGGCGCACGGGCGCGGCGCCCGCGCCGACCTCCTGCAACCAGAGCGCGAGGACGACAGATCGCGGCAGGGCCAGTCCGGAGTGATCCATCGCACCAACCTACGGCGCGCGGCGCGGTCCCCGGCTCCACTGGGCCCGACTAGGGTTTGTGCCCATGAGTGACGTGCTCGACTTGCAGGACGTGTCCATCCGTCGTGGGACCACGACCATCCTCGACGGCGTGTCGTGGACCGTGCGCGAGGGCGAGCGCTGGGTGGTGCTCGGGCGCAACGGCGCCGGCAAGACCACGCTGCTCCAGATCGCCGCGGGTCGGATGCACCCGTCGTCCGGCACGGCCGACCTGCTGGGCTCCCGCCTCGGCCGCGTCGACGTCTTCGAGCTGCGGCCGCGCATCGGCCTGTCGAGCGCCGCGCTCGCGGACCGGATCCCCGCGGGCGAGCTCGTCCGCGACGTGGTGCTCACCGCCGCGTACGGCGTGACCGGGCGGTGGCGCGAGTCCTACGAGTCGCTCGACGAGGGGCGCGCCAAGGACCTGATGTCCGCGTTCGGGGTGGACCACCTCGCGGGCCGCCGATTCGGCACGCTGAGCGAGGGGGAGCGCAAGCGCGCCCAGATCGCCCGGTCGCTGATGACCGACCCCGAGCTGCTGCTGCTCGACGAGCCGGCCGCCGGCCTGGACCTGGGCGGCCGCGAGGAGCTCGTCAGCGCGCTCGCCGAGCTGGCGCGCGACCGCCGCTCACCCGTGATGGTGCTGGTCACGCACCACGTCGAGGAGATCCCGCCGGGCTTCACGCACCTGCTGCTGCTGCGCGACGGCAAGGTGCACGCCGCGGGTCCGATCGAGGAGACGCTCACCCCGGAGAACCTCTCGTCGGCGTTCGGGATCGAGCTGGTGGTGGACCGGCACGGGGACCGCTGGGCGGCTCGCGCCGCCTGAGCGTGTGCAGCGCCGCGTCAGCGCGTGCTGTCAGGCGGCTGCGAAGTCCACGACCGCCTGGATCACCTCGGGCGCGGTGAGCATGCGCTGGTGGTCGAGGCCGCGGGTGACGAGCAGCTCGCCGGCGCCCGCGTGGGCGGCGAGCATCCGCTGGCCGTGGGCGAGCGGGACCATGTGGTCCTCCTCGTCGTGGACCACGAGCACGGGGATCTCGGGGTCGAGCGGGCCGCGGTCCACCGCGAGGCTGAGCCACGTGTGGTCCTCGCGGCGCAGGCTGCGCTCGACGCGGCGGCGGACGGCCGAGGTGAGCCGCGGGTGCAGGTCGAGCTGGCGGGAGAACGTCTCGAGGAGGTGCTCGGGGTCGCTCACCGGGGCGAGGGCGGCGAAGCGCGCGGCGGGCACGCCCTGGCGCAGGGCCAGGGTGGCGCCGAGGGCGCCGAAGGAGTGCGCGACGAGTGCGGTCAGCGGGCCGGTGTCCTGGGCGATCCGCTCGATCACGGCGGCGACCTCCGGCACGCCGGTGGTGCGGCCGGGCGAGTCGCCGTGGGCAGGAGCGTCGAACGCGATGGGGGAGAGCCCTCGTGCGGTGAGCGCGGCCGCGAGGGGCGCCCAGCGGGACGCGCGGGCCTGCCACCCGTGCACGAGCAGCACGGGGCGCTCGCCGTCGCCCCAGTGGTAGCCGCGCACGGTCTTCCCCTGCACTGTCACGTCGCGGACGTCGGCGGCTTCGAGCGCCTCACGCTCGATGGACCAGACGCGGGCGCGGGGCGCGGGGCTGCGGAAGAGCGCCGCCGCGCCCGCCTCGGCGAGCGGGGGCGCCAGGCGGCTGGCGACTCGCAGGGCGTGGCGCGCGCTCTGACGCAGGTCCATGGTCGGGTCTCCTCGAGGTGTCCAGCGTCTCGCGACAATGCGCACGGACGTGCGTACAGAGCATTGCACATGCACCGCGCGCCGGATAGCGTCCCCGCATGACCGTGAGCGCAGAGCGCCCCGACGGGCGGGTCGAGCGGGGCAACCGCACTCGTGCCGCAGTGCTCGCGCGCGCCGTGCAGATCGCCTCGGTGGACGGGCTCGCGGAGCTCTCCCTCGGACGGCTGGCCAGCGAGGTCGGCGTCAGCAAAAGCGGGATCTTCACGCTCTTCGGCTCCAAGCAGGCGCTGCAGCTCGCCACCGTCGAGGCGGCGCGCGCCATGTTCGTCGACCACGTCGTGGGGCCGGCCCGCGAGGTGCCCGACGGCCTGGACCGGCTGCGCACGCTCTGCGCGCTGTGGCTCGACTACTCCCGCACCCGGGTCTTCGACGGCGGGTGCTTCTTCTCCGCGGTGACCGCCGAGTTCGACTCCCGCACCGGCCCCGTGCACGCCGCCGTGGTCGACTCCTACGCCGCCTGGTCGCGGCACGTCCGGGGCATCGCCGCCAGGGCGCTGGACGCCGGGGATATCGTCGAGGGGACAGACGTCGACCAGCTCGAGTTCGAGCTCACCTCGATGCTCGAGATGGCCAACACGCTCTCGTTGCTGCATGGCGACGACTCGGTGTACAGCCGGGCGCTCGCGGCTGTGGAGGACCGGCTCGGCCGGGTCGCCGCACGGCCCGAGCGGCACCCGTGGCTCGCACGGGAGGGCGCGGCGCAGCGGTAGTCCGAGGGCTGACGGCCCCGGGACGAGCAGGGAGGCCCCGATGAACGGCGGATGGCTGTGGTGGGTGGGCGGCGCCCTGCTGCTCGGCATCGCCGAGATGATCTCCCTCGACCTGATCTTCCTGATGCTGGCCGGCGGGGCCATCGCCGGGGCCGTGGCGAACGCGCTGGGCGCCTCGGTCCCCGTGCAGATCGTCGTGGCCGCCGGGACGGCCGTCGTGCTGCTCTTCGCGCTGCGGCCCTGGCTGTTGCGGCACCTGCGGACCCGGACGACGCTGGTGGAGACGAACGCCGCCGCGCTCGTGGGGCGCACCGCCGTGGTGGTGACCCCCACCACCGAGGCCGGCGGCCGGGTCAAGCTGGCGGGAGAGGTCTGGTCGGCGCGCGCCGGCCAGGAGGGGGCTGTGTTCCCGGCGGGGGCCGAGGTGCGGGTCAGCCGGATCGAGGGCGCGACCGCCGTGGTGGTCGCGCAGCAAGACGTCCCGCACATGTGAGCGAGGGCGTGACGAGCCGCCCGGAGCGTCGCGCGGCCTGACGAGGAGGACGCATCGTGTTGTTCGACGAGAACCTCGACCCGGGGCAGGTGCTCGGGCTGATCGTGCTGGCGCTGGTCGTCATCTTCGTGGTGGTGGCCCTCGCGCGGGCGGTGCGGATCGTGCCGCAGGCCGTCGCGGTGGTGGTCGAGCGGCTGGGGCGGTACTCGCGCACCCTCGATGCCGGGCTGCACCTGCTGATCCCGTTCGTGGACCGCGTGCGCGCCGCGGTCGACCTGCGCGAGCAGGTCGTCTCGTTCCCGCCGCAGCCGGTCATCACCTCGGACAACCTCGTGGTGAGCATCGACACGGTCATCTACTTCCAGGTCACCGACCCGAAATCCGCGGTGTACGAGATCGCCAACTACATCACCGGCATCGAGCAGCTCACTGTCACCACGCTGCGCAACGTCATCGGGTCGATGGACCTCGAGCAGACCCTGACCAGCCGCGACCAGATCAACGGCCAGCTGCGCGGCGTGCTCGACGAGGCCACTGGGCGCTGGGGCATCCGCGTCAACCGGGTCGAGCTCAAGGCCATCGACCCGCCCGCCTCGGTGCAGGGGTCGATGGAGCAGCAGATGCGCGCCGAGCGCGACCGGCGCGCCGCCATCCTCACGGCCGAGGGCGTCAAGCAGAGCCAGATCCTCACGGCCGAGGGCGAGAAGCAGGCGGCGATCCTGCGGGCCGAGGGCTCGGCGCAGGCCGCGATCCTCAACGCCGAGGGCGAGGCGCGCGCGATCCTCCAGGTCTTCGACGCGGTGCACCGCGGCGACGCCGACCCGAAGCTGTTGGCCTACCAGTACCTGCAGACCCTGCCGAAGGTGGCCGCGAGCCCCGCGAACAAGGTGTGGGTGATCCCCTCGGAGCTGACAGGAGCGCTCGGGCAGTTCGTCCAGGGGTTCGCCGGGATGGGCGCGCCGTCGCCCGGCGGCGCCCCGCGGCAGCCTGAGCCGTCCCCCCTCGGGTCGGAGCTGCCCTCGGTCACGCTCAAGGACCCTGCCGAGGCGCTCGCGGAGGCGCGGCGGGACTCGCAGGCAGCCACCGAGGACGCGACGAGCGCGGGCACGCTGAGCGGGCTGCCGTTCGATCCCGGCGCGGAGCTGGGGCAGCGACCGGTGGTCCCGCAGCGTGAGGACGTGCCGCAGTTCGAGCGCCGTGAGCCGATGGCGCCCACCGAGCCGCCCGAGGACGTCGACCCCATCGTGCCGCCCGAGTCCGACGAGCCGGGTTCGGGCCCAGTCGACGAGCGGGGCTGACCGGCACGGCCCACAAAATGAACTTGTGAGTGAGTTCTCACTCACTTACAGTGGAAGTCATGCCCTTTGACGCACACCCACGCTCCCGCCGGGCCCCCGCGATGGCGCCCGACGACCGGCGTGCCGCGATCCTCGAGGCAGTCGTCCCCCTGCTGCGCGAGCGCGGCGCCGCCGTGACCACCCGCGAGCTCGCCGCCGCCGCCGGCGTCGCCGAGGGGACGCTGTTCCGCGTCTTCCCCGACAAAGGGACGCTCGTGCGCGCCGCCGTCGAACGGGCGCTCGACCCCGTGGACCTGGTCGCGCAGATCCGAGCGATCCCCGCCTCGCGCGCGCTGCGCCCCGCCCTCACCGAGGCGGTGCGGCTCATGCAGGACCGCGCCGGGCAGGTCGTCGACCTGATCTTCGTGGCCCACCACGCGCCCGATGGCGAGCACCGCCCCGACGGCGGGCGTCGCCCCGGCGCAGGGCACGGGGCCCCACCACATGGGCATCGCCCCCACCACGGGTCCGTGGAGCCCGTGGTCGACGCCATCGCCGAGCTCCTCGCGGCGCATGCCGCCGAGCTGCGCCTGGCGCCCCTGGACAGCGCGCGCATCCTCATGGGGCTCGTGCTGTCGACACGGCGCCCCGGCGCCTGGGGGAGCGGGCTGAACCTGTCCGCCGACGAGCTCGTGGCCGTCGCCCTGGACGGCCTCGCCCACCACGCGCCCGACGGCCACACATCCGCCAACCACGGGGAGGAGGGCTAATGCTCACGCAACTCCTGAAGGAGTACCTCAGGCCCTACCGCCGGTCAGTCGCCGCGGCGATGGCCTTGCAGCTCGTCCAGACCATCGCGACGCTGTACCTGCCCAGCCTCAACGCGCACATCATCG
>JAEWEI010000348.1 GCA_023389545.1 Actinomycetes bacterium
GTCCAGATAGACACTCACCGCGTCATCCTACGAACCCGCACTGGCAAGATGTGTCCGTGAGTGCCGACGACGTCCTGGGATCCCCGCTCGCGTTCAGCGGGCAGCGCCTCGACTGGCGCGACCTCCCCCGCGCCGTCCGGGGCCGCATCGCCGACCTCGCGGGCGCGCAGGTGACCGCGGAGATCAGCGCCAACACGGGCTTCAGCCCGGGCTTCGCTGCGGTGCTGGAGCTGGCCGACGGACGCGGCGTGTTCGTCAAGGCGGTGTCCCCCGAGCAGAACCCGGCCTCCCCCGACCTCGCCCGCGCCGAGATCCGCGTCGCGGCAGCCCTGCCGCCCGAGGTCCCGGCCCCGCGGATGCTGTGGTCGGACGACGACGGCGAGTGGGTGCTGCTGGGCTTCGAGGTCGTGCACGGCCGGGCCCCGGAGACCCCGTGGCGGCCGGCCGACCTGGACCTCGCCTTGGACGCGCTCGCGGTGCTGGCCGATGCCGAGCCGCGGCCCGGCCATCAGCTTCCCAGCACTGACGTGGCCCTGGCCGCGGACTTCACCGGGTGGCGGAAGCTGCACGCCGCGCCGCTGGAACTGCGCCAGCAGGCCGCCGAGCGCGCCGGCGACATCGGAGCCTGGGCGTTGGAGCACCTGGAGCGCCTGGTGCGCTGGGAGCAGGACGCCCCCCGCGTGAGCGTCGGCGATGCGCTGGTGCATGGCGACCTGCGCGCGGACAACATGCTGATCGACCACGAGCACGCCAAGATCGCGCTGGTCGACTGGCCGCATGCGAGCGTCGGGGCGCCGTGGCTGGACCTGGCGTTCATGCTGCCCAGCGTGGCGATGCAGGGCGGCGGCGACCCGCAGGACCTGTTCTGGTCGCAGCCGGTCACCGACGGCCTGCCGGTGGACCACCTGCGCGCGGCGCTCGCCGGCATGGCGGGGCACCTCGCCTACGGGGCGATGCAGCCCGCGCCACGGGGCATCCCCAACCTGCGCCGGTTCCAGCGGGCGCAGGCCGAGGCCGCGTTGCGCTGGCTCCGCGAGCTCGCCTGACCCGGCAGCCCAACTGACCTGCGGCCCGCGCCGCTCGGCGACGGGCCGCGAGCGGGCTCAGCCCTGCGCGTCCTTCAGCCGGCGCAGCTCCTGCGTGGCCTGCGGGAGCACCGTGAACAGGTCGCCCACGATCCCCAGGTCGGCGATCTCGAAGATCGGCGACTCCGGATCGGAGTTCACGGCCACGATGACGCCCGAGGCTTGCATGCCGCCCCGGTGGTGCACGGCGCCTGACACACCGGCGCCGATGTACAGCCGAGGGGCGATGGTCACGCCCGTCTGGCCGATCTGCGCGTCGTGCCCGATCCAGCCCTCGTCGGTGGCGACGCGGGTGGCGCCGACTGCCCCGCCGAGCACGTCGGCGAGCTCCTCGAGCGGGGTGAAGTCGCCGTTGGTGCCGCGGCCGCCGACGACGACGACTTGGGCCTCGCCGAGCGCGGGACGGTCGGAGGGCGCGCGCTCGGCGTGCTCGACGACGACTGCCTGCCGCACGGCGCCGGCCACTGTCACCGGGTGGGCGACGACGGCGGGGGCGGTGGGCACGGCGGCGGGCTCGGGCTGCGTCGAGTTCGCCTTGAGCGCCACCACCGCGAACGGGGTGCGCACCGCGCAGCTCGTGGTCCACGTCCCGGCGAGGACTGTCTTGTCGGCCACGACCCGTCCGTCCGCGACGCGCACGTCGGAGGCGTCGACGACCACGCCAGCGCCGGAGCGCACACCGAGCCGACCGGCGATCTCCTTGTTGTCGAAGGTCGAGGCGAGCAGCAGCGCCGCGGCGCCGAGCGCGGCGGCCAGGTCGGCGAGCGCGTCGGCGACCACGGGCGTGAGCCGCTGGTCGGCGCCGCCCAGGTCGAGCGCGTCGACAACCTCGACGCCCTGGGCGCCGAGCTGCGCGAGGACGTCGCCACTGGGGCCGTCGGCGCCCAGCCAGACGCCGTGCACGGCGCCCAGGCCGCGGCCGATGGTCAGGAGCTCGAGGACTGGCGCGCGCAGCGTCCCGTCCGGGGCGTGGTCGAGCAGCACCAGCACGGGGCCGGCGAGGTGGTTCGTCATCGTCAGGGGTCCTCCGGTCGCTGCGCTCAGACGAGCTTGTTCTCGACGAGGTACGCCGCCAGTCGCAGGCCCGCCTCGCCGTCGTCGGTGACCAGCACGCGGTCCTCGCGCGCGGGCCGGGCCGCCGCCTCGAGGACCTCCGTGCGCGCGCCCGCGGCGCCGACGGTGGCCGGGTCGACCCCCAGGTCGGCGAGTGTGAGGACGTCGACGGGCTTCTTGCGGGCCGCCATGATGCCCTTGAAGTTGGGGTAGCGCGGCTCGTTCGCCTGGTCGGTGACCGAGACGAGGGCTGGCAGCGGCGCCTGCAACACCTCGGTGGCGTGGTCCAGCTCGCGGCGTACCCGCACCGTGCCGTCCGTGACGGCGACCTCGGCCGCGAGGGCCAGCAGCGGCAGGTCCAGCTCGGTGGCGAGCGCGGCGGGCAGCAGGGACGTGAGGCCGTCGAGCCCCGCCATCCCCGTCACCACCAAGTCGACGGGCTCCTGCTCGCCGAGGCGGCGCACGGCGGCGGCCAGCACCTTCGCGGTGCCGAACACATCGGAGCCGGCGATCGCGTCGTCGACGACGTGGACGGCCTGCTCGGCGCCCATCTGCAACGCCCGGCGCACCGCGTCCACCGCGTCGTCCGGGCCCACGGTCACGGCGACGACCTCGCCGCCGTGCTCCTCGACGAGCGCGAGGGCGGCCTCGACGGCGTTCTCATCCAGCTCGTTCAGGGTGCCGTCGCCGCCGTCGCGGGACATGCGCCCGTCGGGCTGCAGGGAGCGCTCTGACTGGATGTCCGGCACGTGCTTGACGCACACCACGATTCTCACCCGCGGAACGTTACCTCCCGGGGCGCGCGGACCCCAGCCCGCCCGCGTCACAGTCCCGCCTAGCGGACTGCCCAGGCGTCCTCCCGGCTCCCAGCCGCGGCACGGACCGGGGCCGCATGCGCCGCAGCCGGGTCCGGCAGGTGAGAATGGCGGAGTGACGCGGGAGGACGTGCGGGGACTGGCGCCGGGGCTCGGCGTGCGCGTGACCGACCACGGGATCGAGGCCGCCGTGCTCGCGTCGCATGCCAGCGCCGTCGACCTGTGCCTGCTGGACCCCGGCCCGCCCGGCCCCGACGGCGCCCCGACGTGGGCCGAGCGCAGGATCGCGATGAGCGGCCCGCACCTGGGGGTGTTCCGCGCGGAGGTCCCCGGCGTGCGCGCCGGCCAGCGGTACGGCTTCCGCGCGCACGGCGTGTGGGACCCCGCGGGCGGCCTGCGCTACAACCCGGCCAAGCTGCTCGTGGACCCGTACGCCCGCGGCCTGGCGGGCTCCCTCGACCTGCGGCCCGAGGTGTACGGCCAGGTGGTCGACGACGCGCTGCACGGCGACCCGTACGGCCCGGCGGACCCACGCGACTCCGCGGCGCACGTGCCGCACTCCGTGGTCGTGGACACCCGCTCGCGCAGCCTGGCGCCGGACCCGGCCACGAACCGTCCACGCACCCCGTGGTCCCGCACCGTCGTCTACGAGGCGCATGTGCGCGGCCTGACCCAGCGCATGCCGGACCTGCCTCCCGGGCTGCGCGGCACCTACGCCGGCCTGGCCCACCCCGCGACGATCCAGCACCTGAGGACGCTCGGCGTCACGGCCGTGGAGCTGCTGCCAGTGCACGCGTTCGCCTCGGAGCCGCATCTGGCTCACAGCGGGCTGAGCAACTACTGGGGCTACAACACGCTCGGGTTCTTCGCCCCGCACGCCGAGTACGCGACGGCCGAGGCGCAGGCGCAGGGCCCGGCGGCGGTGCTCGCGGAGGTCAAGGCCGCTGTGCACGCGCTGCACGCGGCGGGCATCGAGGTGCTGCTCGACGTCGTGTACAACCACACCTGCGAGGGCGGGCTCGGTGGCCCACACGTGAGCTGGCGGGGCCTGGACCCGAGCGTGTACTACGCGCACGACGGCGGGTTCCCCGCGGCGCTCGCGGACTTCACCGGCACCGGGAACTCCCTGGACTACCGGCGCACCCCCGTGATCGCGATGGCCCTGGACTCGCTGCGCTACTGGGCGGACGAGGTGGGCGTCGACGGCTTCCGATTCGACCTGGCGGTGACGCTCGGGCGCGGGCCGTCGGGCTTCGACCCGCACCACCCGTTCCTGGTGGCGCTCACCACCGACCCGAGCCTGCGCGACCTCAAGCTCATCGCGGAGCCGTGGGACGTCGGTCCGGGCGGCTGGCAGACGGGCCACTTCCCGCCGCCGATGGCGGAGTGGAACGACAAGTTCCGCAACGCCGTGCGCTCGTTCTGGCTCGCCGACCCCGCCCGGGCGGCGCACGGGCTGCCGGGGCACCGCGTGCGCGAGCTCGCCACCCGCCTGGCCGGCTCCGTCGACCTGTTCGGCCACACCGACCCGCCGCTCATGCGCGGCCCGCTCGCCTCGATCAACTACGTCACCGCGCATGACGGGTTCACCCTGGCGGACCTCGTCGCCTACGACCACAAGCACAACTCCGCCAACGGCGAGGACAACCGCGACGGCTCCAACGACAACCGCTCCTGGAACCACGGCATCGAGGGGCCGCTGCGGGGCGACTCGATCGCCGCCCCGATCCTGCCGCTGCGGCGGCGCTCCATCCGCAACCTGTTCGCGATGCTGCTGCTATCCGCGGGCGCCCCGATGATCACCGCGGGCGACGAGATGGGCCGCACGCAGCGCGGCAACAACAATGCCTACTGCCAGGACAACGAGACGTCATGGGTGTCATGGGAGCTGTCGCCGTGGCGCGCCGACCTGCTCGCCACCGTCACCCACCTGCTGCGACTGCGACGCGAGCACCCCGCGCTGCGCGCCGAGCACTTCTTCACCGGGAGCCCGGTGCGCCCCGACGGCCGCCCGGACCTGGCCTGGTACGACCGCGACGGAGCCGCGTTCGACCACGACCGCTGGCACGACACGGACCTGCGCACGCTGCAGATGGTGCGCTCGCTGCCCGCCGAGCAGGCCAACGGCGCCGAGGCGCGTCAGGCGGGCGGGCGGCGACCCGACGCTCCCGCTGACGACACAGTGATGCTCGTCGTCAACGGCGCGCTCGACCAGGTGGAGGTCGTCCTCGCGGCGGATCGGCCCACCCTGTGGGAGCTGGCCTGGGACTCCACCTGGGAGAGCCCGCGCGAGCTGCGCGCCGCAGCGATCAGCTCCGCGCTGCATGCGCGCTCAGGGGAGCGCACCGTCCTGGCGCCGCTCAGCACCCGGGTCTATATCGCACGCTGACGCGCCGCTACGCTGCGCGCATGGCCGACACCGCCGTCAGTCCGCAGCACGTCCCGCAGCGCGCCACCGACGTGATCGTCGTGGGGGCGGGCCTCGCGGGGCTCGTCACCGCCACCGAGCTCACCGCTGCCGGGCGGCACGTCACGCTCGTCGACGCCGAGGGCCCCGCGGCGCTGGGCGGCCAGGCGTGGTGGTCGTTCGGCGGCCTGTTCCTGGTCGACTCCCCCGAACAGCGCCGACTCGGGATCCGGGACTCCGCAGACCTGGCCCTGTCCGACTGGCTGGGCTCGGCGGACTTCGACGCGGACGGCGCCCCCGGCGGCGGCGACGAGTGGTCGCGCGCCTGGGCGGAGGGCTTCATCGACTTCGCCGCCGGCGAGCTGCGCCCGTGGCTGCACGCGCAGGGCGTGCGCTGGTTCCCCTTGGTGCAGTGGGCCGAGCGCGGCGGGTACCTGGCCGACGGGCACGGCAACTCGGTGCCCCGGTTCCACGTCACCTGGGGCACCGGGCCGGGGATCCTCGAGCCGTTCGTGCGGGCGGTGCTGGACGCGCGGGCCGCAGGGCTCCTCACAGGCTTGTTCCGGCGCCGCGTCACAGAGTTGGTGGTGACCGACGGCCGGGTCACCGGGGTGCGGGGGGACGTGCTGGCGGCCGACGGCGCGGCGCGCGGGGCGCCCAGCTCGCGTGAGGCCGTCGGGCAGTTCGAGCTGTCCGCGAGCGCCGTGGTCCTCGCCACTGGCGGCATCGGCGCCAACCACGACCTGGTCCGGGCCAGGTGGCCCGAGCGTGCGGGGCGCATGCCCGAGCGGATGCTGTCCGGCGTGCCCGACCACGTGGACGGATCGGGCATCGAGGCTGCCCGAGGCGCGGGCGCCGCCGTGGTCCACGAGGACCGCATGTGGCACTACCCCGAGGGCGTGACGAACCACTCCCCCGTGTGGGGACGGCACGGCATCCGCATCCTGCCCGGTCCCAGCTCGTTGTGGCTCGACGCCGACGGCCACCGCCTGCCGCCGTCGCTGTTCCCGGGCTTCGACTCGCTGGGCGCCCTGCGGCACATCACGGGGCGCGGCGACGACCACTCCTGGTTCGTGCTGGACAAGACGATCCTGGGCGCCGAGTTCGCGCTCTCCGGCTCGGAGCAGAACCCCGACCTGACCGGCAAGGACCTCGGCCTGCTGCTGCAGCGCGTGCGCCCGGGCGCCGTGGGCCCGGTCGAGGCGTTCGCCCAGCACTCGGAGGAGTTCCTGTGGGCGGACACGCCGGCGGAGTTGGCGGCCCGGATGAACGCGCTGACCGGCGCGGACCGCATCGACCCGGGGCAGCTCGACCGGACGATCCGGGACCGCGACCACCAGGTGCGGACGAGCCTCGGAAAGGACCTGCAGGTCACCGCGACGGCGATGGCCCGCAGGTACGTCGTGGACCGTCTCATCCGGGTGGCCAAGCCGCATGAGCTGCTCGACCCCGCGCATGGCCCGCTGCTCGCGGTCCGGTTGTCGGTGCTGACCCGCAAGACGCTCGGCGGGCTCCTCACCGACACGGACGGCCAGGTGCTGCGCGCCGGTGGGGGCGCCTTGCCCGGGCTGTTCGCGGTGGGCGAGGCGTCGGGCTTCGGCGGCGGTGGCGCGCACGGGAGGCGCGCCCTCGAGGGCACGTTCCTGGGCGGCTGCCTGTTCACCGGGCGCACCACCGGGCGGGCGCTCGCCGATCAGCTCCGCGGCTGAGT
>JAEWEI010000355.1 GCA_023389545.1 Actinomycetes bacterium
TTCGACAACTACGAGGTCGGCACGCTGCAGGGCAGGTTCATCGTCGAGCAGCTCGCGCTGCGCACCGGCGCCGGGCCGTTCAACCTGGAGCCCTTCGCCGGCGCGCCGGATGACAACAACGCCAAGCTCTTCTTCGCCGGCGCATGGGACGTGCTCGGTGAGTACCTCGCCAGCAGGCAGCTCGTGACGCCGTCCGGCAAGGCTCCGGCGTCCAACGAGGAATGGGCGGCCGTCGGCGTGCAGGGCTGGTCCTCTGATGCCGCCCAGGCCGAGATGACGGAGCGGCTCGGCTCGTCCTACGGGGCGGCGCGGGTCGACGTGGTGCTGTCCCCGAACGACTCCGTCGCCCTCGGCATCACGCAGGCGCTGCTCGCCGCGGGATACGCCGAAGGCGTGGACTGGCCTCTGATCACGGGCCAGGACGCCGACCAGGAGAATGTGGAGAACATGCTCGCCGACCGTCAGTCCATGACGGTCTGGAAGGACACCCGCATGCTCGCCGATCAGGCCGCGGCGATGGTGGAGCAGGCCGCCAGGGGCTCGAAGGTCACGGTCAACGACGAGGTCACGTACCACAACGGCGTCAAGATCATCCCGACGTACCAGCTGCCGCCGGTCGTCGTCACCAAGGACTCGATCAAGGGCACGCTGCTGGACTCCGGCTTCTACAAGCCCGAGGACATCGGCTTCTGACGTCCCGCGCTCGCCGGCGCCGACGCCCTGCCGGGCGCTCGGCGCCGGCTTCGTCATGTCTGGGGCGGCGCCGCGAGCCGCGTATGCCATATCGTGACAATCTAGACGTGCTCAACTCTTGCGCGCCGTACGTTCACCTCCTAATTTCAGCGCCACAACAAATCGGGCAGATGCGGCCCGATGCGACACGTGGGGGCATGGGGCGACGGAGGCCCAGCAGACAGACCCGCCCCCTGCACGGCGCGGGCGCGACGAGGCGCCCGGGGCGTCGACCGGGTGGTCCGGCGGCGGCACGGAAAGGGCGGACGATGATGTCTCTCACGACCAGAACGATCGCCACGGCGGCAGGGGTAGCGCTCCTGCTCGCGACCGCCGCGTGCAGCGCCGAGCGGGACACCGGCGCCGAGGAGACGGGCGGAGCCGCCGCAGAGGGCTCGCTCATCGGCATCGCGATGCCGACCAAGAGCCTCGAGCGCTGGAACAAGGACGGCGCCCACCTCGAGTCGCTGCTGCAGGACGCGGGCTACGAGACGGACCTGCAGTTCGCCGACAACAAGGTCGACCAGCAGATCACCCAGCTCCAGAACATGATCAACCAGGACCCGGCGGTCCTGGTCATCGCCTCGATCGACGGCACGGCCTTGGCCCCCGTCCTCGCGCAGGCCAAGGAGAAGGACATCACCGTCATCGCCTACGACCGCCTGATCAACGGCACCGAGGACGTCGACTACTACGCGACCTTCGACAACTACGAGGTCGGGCAGATGCAGGGCGAGTTCATCGTCGAGCAGCTCGGGCTGGACACCGGCGCCGGGCCATTCAACCTGGAGCCCTTCGCCGGCTCGCCTGACGACAACAACGCCAAGTTCTTCTTCTCCGGCGCCTGGGACGTGCTCGGCGAGTACGTCGCCAGCGGCCAGCTCGTCGTGCCCTCCGGCAAGGCGCCGGCCTCCAACGACGAGTGGTCCAGCATCGGCATCCAGGGCTGGTCCTCCGAGACCGCCCAGGCGGAGATGGAGAACCGCCTCAACTCGTTCTACGGCTCCGACAAGGTCGACGTGGTGCTCTCGCCCAACGACTCCCTCGCGCTCGGCATCCAGCAGGCCCTCGAAGGGGCCGGGTACACCGTGGGCGTGGACTGGCCGCTGGTCACCGGGCAGGACGCGGACGAGGCGAACGTCGAGAACATGATCGCAGGCAAGCAGGCCATGACCGTCTGGAAGGACACCCGGACGCTCGGCGACCAGGTGGCCACGATGGTGGACCAGGTGCTGGCCGGGGAGACGGTGTCGGTGAACGACGAGGAGACGTACGACAACGAGGTCAAGGTCGTGCCGACCTACCTTCTGCCGCCCGTCGTCGTCACGAAGGACACGATCCAGTCCACGTTGATCGACTCCGGCTTCTACTCGGCCGCCGACGTGGGCCTCTGACCGCCGCGGGACAGGCGGGCTGACGGCGGGCGGGCGGACATGGCCGACGAGGACGCCATCCTCGAGATGCGCGGGATCACCAAGACGTTCCCCGGGGTCACGGCGTTGAAGGACGTCACCCTGGAGGTCGCCCGCGCCGAGGTCCACGCGATCTGCGGGGAGAACGGCGCGGGCAAGTCGACGCTGGTGAAGATCCTCTCGGGGGTGTACCCGCACGGCAGCTACGAGGGGGAGATCCTCTTCGAGGGCGAGCCGTGCGAGTTCCGCACCATCCGCGACTCGGAGGAGCGCGGGATCGTCATCATCCACCAGGAGCTGGCGCTCAGCCCCTACCTGTCGATCGCGGAGAACATCTTCCTCGGCAACGAGCGGGCCAAGCGGGGGGTGGTCGACTGGACGGCCACCAACGCGCAGGCGGCCAGGCTGCTCGCCCGGGTGGGCCTCTCCGAGCGGCCCGACACCCCCGTGCTGGACCTGGGCGTGGGCAAGCAGCAGCTCGTGGAGATCGCCAAGGCGCTGTCCAAGCGGGTGCGGCTGCTCATCCTCGACGAGCCCACCGCGGCGCTCAACGACGAGGACTCCAGCCACCTGCTGGACCTGCTCCGCAGCCTCCAGGACGAGGGCATCACGTCGATCCTCATCAGCCACAAGCTCAACGAGATCGAGGCCATCGCCGATCGCACCACTGTCATCCGGGACGGTCGGACCATCGAGACCCTGCACATGCACGACGAGGTGGAGGTCACCGAGGAGCGCATCATCCGGGCGATGGTGGGCCGGGCCCTGGACTCCCGGTTCCCCGAGCGGACGCCGCGGATCGGCGAGGAGGCGCTGCGGATCGAGGACTGGACGGTGCACCACCCCGTCGACGTGGGCCGGGTGGTGGTCGACGGGGCGAGCCTGCACGTGCGGCGGGGCGAGGTGGTGGGACTCGCCGGGCTGATGGGCGCGGGGCGCACCGAGCTGGCCATGAGCGTCTTCGGGCGCACGTACGGCGCCGGCATCTCGGGCCGCGTCCTCAAAGACGGCCAGGAGGTGCACCTCGCGTCGGTGGGGGACGCCATCCGCCACGGCATCGCCTACGCCACCGAGGACCGCAAGAAGTACGGGCTCAACCTGCTCGACACCATCCGGCGCAACGTGTCCGCGTCCGCGCTGGGCAAGGTGTCCCGCTGGGGCGTGGTCGACGGGCGGCAGGAGGTGCGGGTCGCCGAGCAGTACCGCACGAGCCTGGGCATCAAGACGACGAACGTGGAGGCGCTCACCGGCAAGCTGTCGGGCGGGAACCAGCAGAAGGTCGTGCTCAGCAAGTGGATCTTCGCCGACCCTGACGTGCTGATCCTCGACGAGCCCACTTTTTTTTTTTATGTTTGGGCGAAGTACGAGATCTACACGATCAGCAACCGCCTCGCGGA
>JAEWEI010000376.1 GCA_023389545.1 Actinomycetes bacterium
GCCCGGGGGCGCCCGCCGCCCCTCGTGGCCCCGCGCCCTGCGGGCCGTCGACGTGCGCGGCATGGCGCTTGTCGGCCGCATGCCGCCCCGCGTCGCCCCGCCCGCCGTGGCCGTCCGCATCCGGTCCCAGCACCACTGTGGAGCCGCTGGCCGACCGCCCGAACATCGACGTCAGGAGCGTGTTCACCGGGCCCCACGCCTCACCGGTGGCCGCCTGCACGGCCGTCGCGGCGGGCTCGTCCATGAGCGCCGGGACGGTGTCGAGCAGGCTGCTCCCGGTGACCTGCTCGAACGTGGCGCCCAGCGACTGGCCGTGGTCGGAGAGCACCACCACGCGGTAGTCGCGGCCCGCGACGGGCAGCACGCGCTCGAGCACGCCGATCACCCGGTCGAGGCCCTCGAGCGCACGCAGCGCCTCCGGCCGGGTGGGGCCGGCGTGGTGGGCGATCTCGTCGTAGTCGACCAGGTCCACGAACACGGTGGGAGTGCCCCGCATCAGGTGCTGGGCGACCAGGGAGGTGTTGAGGTCGCGCAGCAGCACGTTGGAGACGCCCCGCAGCACGACGTACCAGCCGGTGCGCGACACCCTGGGCTCGACGCCGCGCACCTTCTGCCGCCGAGCCTGGTAGAGCTCCTTGACCATCTCGCCGATGCTGAGGATGACGGCACGGGCGAAGACGAACGGGCTCGCGAAGAACAGCAGATAGGAGGCGCCGGGTCCCAGCCCCGCCCGCAGTCCGTCCGGCCCGGCGGTGCGGGCACGGCTCATCACGAGCTCGGTGGACGCGGCGTCGCCGGAGAACATCGTGGAGATGGCCGCGCCGCCGCCCGCGAGGAGCCCTTTGCCTGTCGCCAGGCGCTCCTCGACGAGTCCCGCGTCCACGGGGTGGTTGGTCACCACCATCCGGCCCAGCCCGCGGTCCCACCACCGGAAGGCCGGCACCTGGCTGGAGTCGCCGTGCAGCAGCCCCGCCTGGCTGGCCGGGGTGGTCGAGGGCACCCGGGCCCACCACTGCTGCGACTGGTGGCTGCCCTGGTCGATCCACCGCGCGAGCGTCGGCGCCAGCCCGCCCTCGATCGCCTGCCGCAGCACAGCGGCCCCCACACCGTCGAGTTGCACGACGAGCAGTCCAGGCTCGCGATCGTCGGCAGCCCCGGGCTCGGCGCCGCGCCGTCGGGCCTGCGCGCGGGCGCGGCGCAGCACGTCGGCGATGACGTACTCGCTGTCGTTGACGCCCCAGAGCCACCGGCCGACGGCCATCACCAGCGCGGTGAGGAGCAGCACGGGCGCCACCGACCAGCCGGACGCCAGCTCGACGCCCGGCGCCCAGCGCAGCGCGAGCCACAGCACCGCGACCTGCGCCGCGAGCCCGGCCACCAGGGCGCCCATCGCCCCGGCGAGCCGCGCGAAGAGCCGCAGCGGCGCACGCAGGAGCAGGTCGCCCAGGGCCACGGCGACGGCGACCAGGAGCACCGCGAACGGGTTGGTGGCGCGCACCCCGTCCACCACGGCGATGGCGATGCCGAGCCCAGCGGCGGTCGTGACCAAGCCGAGCCCGGCGTCCCCCGCGTCGGCGAGCGTCGGCGACCACCTGCGGGCGGTGCTCGTCGACGCCGCAGGGGCCATCGAGCGGTCGGTCATCGGCGACGTGGCGGGGCCTGGCGCGAGCTCCCCCAACGCTCTGGCTCGGGCACGTCGAGCGCGTCGCACATCGCGTGCCACACGTTGCGCGGCTCCACACCGTCCTCGAGCGCCTGCACCGGTGTCAGGTTGCCCAACTCGGGGAGGACGAGGTCGCGGGTGAGCGCCCTGCCGTGGGCAGAGCCCAGCACCTCGTCGACCAACTGCCAGAACTCGCGTAAGCGCACGACTCCAGAGTGCCATCCCCGGCGCCGGGTGCGCGCCGCGTCCCGGCGGGGGTGTCGGCGCGTGTCGGTGGCGCGGGCGACAATGGCGGCGTGGACGACCGTGCGGAGGTGCTGGCTCGCTTCTCCGAGCCCACCCGCGGCTGGTTCACCGGCGCCTTCGCCGAGCCGACAGCCGCGCAGGCGGGCGCCTGGCAGGCGATCTCGTCGGGCGACCACTCCCTGGTCGTGGCGCCGACCGGCTCGGGCAAGACGCTCGCGGCGTTCCTGTGGTCCCTCGACCACCTGCTGACGTCGAGCCCCGCGGACATGCCGGCCAGCGAGCGCTGCCGCGTGCTGTACGTGTCGCCCCTCAAGGCGCTGGCCACCGACGTCGAGCGGAACCTGCGCTCCCCGCTGGTGGGCATCCGGCAGACAGCGACCCGCCTCGGCCGGGACCTTCCGGACGTCACCGTGGGCGTCCGCACAGGCGACACTCCCCCGTCGGAGCGTCGCGCGTTCGCCACGCGACCCCCGGACATCCTCATCACCACGCCCGAGTCGCTGTTCCTGGTGCTCACCTCGGCGGCGCGCGCGGGGCTGGCGGGGGTGCGCACTGTCATCCTCGACGAGATCCACGCCGTCGCGGGGACCAAGCGCGGCACGCACCTCGCGGTGTCCCTCGAACGACTCGACGCGCTGCTGGACCGCCCTGGCGGGCCCGGTCCGGCGCAGCGCGTCGGCCTCTCCGCGACGGTGCGCCCGGTGGACGCCGTGGCCGGCTTCCTGGGCGGCTCGCGCCCGCAGGCCGACGGCGGGCGCCGTGTGGTCGTGGTGCAGCCGCCGTCCACGAAGCAGATCGACGTGGACGTCGTGGTGCCGGTTCCGGACCTCGGCGACCTGGGCTCGGCCGCCCGCCCCGCGGTGTCTGACGACGGCACGCCCCTGCCGCCGCTGCCGCCTGGCGAGGTCGACCTGACGGGCTCCGCCGCCGGATCGGCGCCGCGCCCGTCGATCTGGCCGCATGTCGAGGAGCGGGTCGTCGACCTGGTAGCCGACCACCGCTCCACGCTGGTGTTCACCAACTCCCGGCGCGGCGCGGAACGGCTCACGGCCCGGATGAACGAGGTGTGGGCCGAGCGCCACGGCGAGGACGTCGCAGACCCGGGCCAGCTGCGCCCCGCCGAGGCGCCCGGGCAGTCGGGCACGGCCGTGGGCGTGGACACCCGCGACGCGTCGACGATCCTGGCGCGGGCGCACCACGGCTCGATGAGCCGGGCAGAGCGCACCCGCACCGAGTCCGAGCTCAAGGCCGGGCGGCTGCCCGCGGTGGTCGCCACGAGCTCGCTCGAGCTGGGCATCGACATGGGCGCCGTGGACCTGGTGGTGCAGGTCGGCTCGCCGCCCTCGGTGGCCAGCGGCCTGCAGCGTGTAGGCCGCGCGGGGCACCAAGTCGGCGCCATCTCGCACGGCGTGGTCTTCCC
>JAEWEI010000390.1 GCA_023389545.1 Actinomycetes bacterium
GAGCACTCGAAGGACGACGCGGCGGACCTCGCCAAGCGGATCGGCGCCGACTACCGCGTGCAGCCCATCGGCACGATCGTCGACGCATTCGAGGCCCAGCTCGGGCTCGAGGGCGTCGCGGCGGAGAACCTGCAGGCGCGGGTGCGCGGCATGATCCTCATGGGCCTGTCGAACGCCGAGGGGCACCTGGTGCTCGCCACCGGGAACAAGAGCGAGCTCGCGGTCGGGTACTCGACCATCTACGGCGACGCGGTCGGCGGGTACGCCCCGCTCAAGGACGTCGACAAGTCGCGCGTGTGGGCGCTGTCCCGCTGGCGCAACAACGCGGCGATCGACGCCGGGCAGATCCCGCCCATCCCCGAGAGCTCGATCACCAAGCCCCCGTCGGCAGAGCTGCGGCCCGGCCAGACGGACCAGGACTCGCTGCCGCCCTACGACCTGCTCGACGAGGTGCTCGACGCCTACGTGGAGCACGCCGAGGGCCGCGCCGAGCTGCTCGCGCGCGGCTACGACCCCGAGGTGGTGGACAAGGTCCTGTCCCTCGTCGACCGCGCCGAGTGGAAGCGCCGCCAGTACCCGCTGGGCCCCAAGGTCACAGCCCTGGCCTTCGGCCGCGACCGTAGGCTGCCCATCACCACGCGTTGGCGCGAGCCCTGAGGGGCGCAGACGCCGCAGCCGACACCCGGAGCACACGCCGTGCGCTCCCCGGACCCACAGGAGCGAACTCGATGACCACGACCCCCAAGCGCGTGCGCGTCCACCACCTGCGCGAGGCGAAGGAGCGCGGCGAGAAGCTGACGATGCTCACCGCGTACGACGCGCCCACCGCCCGCATCTTCGACGAGGCGGGCATCGACCTGCTGCTGGTCGGGGACTCGATCGGCAACACGATGCTCGGCCATCAGACGACCATCCCCGTCACGGTGGACGAGCTGATCCCGCCGGCGCGCGCGGTCGCCCGCTCGGTCAACCGTGCCCTGGTCGTCGTGGACCTGCCCTTCGGCTCCTACGAGGCAGGCCCCGAGCAGGCGCTCGCCACGGCCGTGCGCCTGTTCAAGGAGACCGGCGCGCACGCGATCAAGCTCGAGGGCGGCCGGCGCGTCGCCGCCCAGGTCCGCGCCCTGACCGACGCCGGCATCCCCGTCTTCGGGCACCTCGGCTTCACGCCGCAGTCGGAGAACGCGCTCGGCGGCAAGCGGGTGCAGGGCCGCGGAGAGGACGCCGCGGAGGTGCTCAGCGAGGACGCGCTCGCACTGCAGGACGCTGGCGCCGTCGCGATCGTCCTGGAGATGGTCCCCGCGCCCGTCGCGGCCCGGCTCACCGAGATCCTGCGCGTGCCGACCATCGGCATCGGCGCCGGGGTCGAGTGCGACGGCCAGGTGCTCGTGTGGCTCGACATGGCGGGGATGGGCGACTGGTCGCCCCGGTTCGCCAAGCAGTACGCCCAGATCGGCCAGGCGCTCGGCGACGCGGCGCGCGCCTACGCGGCCGATGTGCGCGGCGCCGTGTTCCCGGACGACGCGCACTCCTTCTTGCAGTGAGACGCGCACTCCGCCAGTTCTTGCAGTGAGAGGCCAGGCCGCTCAGCGGCGGCGCTCCTCGTCCTCCTCGTCCCACGCCTTGCTGCGGGCGGCGGCGAGGTCGAGCGCCCGCTGGGCGGCCTCTCGCGTCGGATAGGGGCCCATCCGGTCCTTCCAGTCGGAGACCTTCCCCTCCTCGACCTGCCCGGTCGCGATGTTGTAGTAGTACTCGCCACTGCCCGACATGCCGCCTCCTCGCCGTGACCGCACCTCGGCCCCGCGTGCTCCGTAGACTGCCATCTATGTCGACCGTGCACGCGCCGAGAGCCACCCTCGTCCCCGGGACCATCAGCCCGCAGCGGCAGGTCCCCACGTCGATCCCGCGCCCGGAGTACGTGGGCCGCCCGGCGCCCACGCCGTTCACCGGGAGTGACATCCCGGCGCCCGAGGTGCTTGAGCGGATCCGGGTGGCCGCGCGCATCGCTGCCCAGGCGCTGGAGGAGGTCGGACGGCACGTGGCCCCCGGCGTCACCACCGACGCGTTGGACCGGGTGGGCCACGAGTTCCTCATGGACCACCACGCCTACCCGTCGACCCTCGGCTACCGCGGGTTCCCCAAGTCGCTGTGCACCTCCGTGAACGAGGTCATCTGCCACGGCATCCCCGACTCGACGGTGCTGCAGGACGGCGACCTGGTGAACATCGACATCACCGCCTACATCGGCGGTGTGCACGGGGACAACAACGCGACATTCGGCGCGGGCGAGCTCGACGAGGAGTCCGCACTGCTGGTCGAGCGCACCCGCGAGGCGCTCAACAGGGGCATCAAGGCGGTGAAGCCCGGACGCGAGATCAACGTCATCGGGCGCGTGATCGAGAAGTACGCGCAGCGGTTCGGATACGGCGTGGTGCGCGACTACACAGGCCACGGCGTGGGCGAGGCGTTCCACTCCGGCCTGGTGGTCCCCCACTACGACGCGGCGCCGAACTACGCCACCGTGATGGAGCCCGGCATGGTCTTCACGATCGAGCCGATGCTCAACTTGGGGACCCCCGAGTGGGAGATGTGGGACGACGGCTGGACTGTCGTCACCGCCGACCGGCGCCGCAGCGCGCAGTTCGAGCACACGTTGGTCGTGACCGAGACCGGAGCCGAGGTGCTGACCCTGCCATGAGCCGCCACGACGATCACCACGCTGACAAGCACGACCACAAGCACGACGACAAGCACGGCCAGAAGCACGGCAAGCGCCGGCACAAGCTCGCCGAGCGTCCGACCACCGCGTTCGGCGTCGACATCGGCGGCAGCGGCATCAAGGGCGCGCCGGTGGACCTGGTCAAAGGCGAGTTCGCGGGCGAGCGCGTCCGCATCCCCACCCCGCAGCCCGCGACGCCGACAGCCGTCGCTCAGACGGTCGCCGAGGTGCTTGAGGCTTTCCACCTGCCCAAGGACGTGCCCGTGGGCGTGACCTTCCCGGCGGTCATCCTGCACGGCGTCGCGCAGTCGGCCGCCAACGTGGACGCGTCGTGGATCGGGACGGACGTCGAGGACGTCATCGCCGACGCGACGGGCCGCACGGTGGTGGCGGTCAACGACGCCGACGCCGCGGGGTTGGCGGAGACGCTGTACGGCGCGGCCCGCGGGGTCTCGGGCGTGGTGCTGGTGACGACGCTCGGCACCGGGATCGGCTCGGCGCTGGTCGTCGACGGGCGCCTCGTGCCGAACACCGAGCTGGGGCACCTGGAGATCGACGGCCACGACGCGGAGAGCCGCGCGGCGGAGAGCGCACGTGACCGGGAGGACCTCGACTGGGAGCAGTGGGCCGAGCGGCTGCAGCGCTACTACAGCGTGGTGGAGAACCTGTTCTGGCCTGACCTGATCGTGGTGGGCGGTGGGGTCAGCAAGCACTACGAGAAGTTCCTGCCGCTGCTCAAGCTCCGCACGCCCATCGTTCCGGCCACCCTGCGCAACGCGGCGGGCATCGTGGGCGCCGCGTCACTGGCGGCGGACGCCTCGCACTGACCGCCGGACGCACCGACGGCGGCATCCCGGTCCGGGATGCCGCCGTGGTTCGGTCGCGTGGCGACCGTGACGCGAGCCTGCTGCGGGGGGGAGGCTGCTGCTCGCGTCCTTGGAATGAGCCTCCCAGAAGAGAGCGCTTTCTGGGTGAAATGTCCGATGAGGGTGTTCTCATCTGCCCCAACCTACGATCAACACATGACTGCCGCGCCCACGTTCACGCAGGTCGCGCCAGGAACCTGGACCGCGACGGCCGAGATCTGGACGAGCCTCACGACAGCAGTCGTCTCACCCGACGGCGCCTGCCTGCTCGTCGATCCGGGGATCAGCGTCGCCGAGCTGGACGCTCGAGCACAGGAGGCCGCCGAGCGCGGCTGGCGGGTCGTCGCCGGGTTCTCCACCCACCCACACTGGGACCACGTGCTATGGCACGCCACGTGGGACGGGCCACGCTGGGCGACAGCGGAGGCCGTCGAGTCTCAGGAGCGCACCCGCGACGCCGATGCGGCCAAGGCCGACGCGGCCACGCCCGGCCATGACCCAGCCCTCCTCGGCAGGCTCACCGCTCTACCACCCGAAGCCGACGAGGTCCCCTGGGACGGGCCACAGGCGGTTGTCGTGCGGCACCGGGCGCACGCTCCCGGCCACGCCGCCCTCGTCCTGCCGCACGCCGCGACGCTTGTGGCCGGCGACATGCTCTCCGACCTGGAGATCCCCCTGCTGGACACGGATGCGGCGGACCCGATGGGCGACTACTGGGCGGCGCTTGACGTCCTCGAGCGCGCCGCGGCGGACTACGCGGTCCGCACCGTGATCCCGGGGCACGGCCACGTGGGCGATGACACCGAGCTCGCGCGCCGGATCGCAGCCGACCGCCGCTACCTCGACGCGCTGGACGAGGGCCGCGACCCTCAGGACGAGCGTCTGCGCACCCCGTGGCTCGCCGATGAGCACCGCACGCACGTCGAACGGCTCCGCCGCTGAGGCTCGCCGGGCACAGCGACGGCCCCGAGGCTGCGAGGCAACCCGGAGCCGCTCGGTGGGACCTGGCCTCAGCCGTTGCCGAGGGCCTCGTCCCCCTTGTCGCGCGCCTGGGCGACCTTGTCCTCATGCCCTTCCGCGACGTTCGAGGCGGCGGACTCCGCCTTGTCGAGCCCTGTGTCGCTCGCCTCCTCGGCCTTGTCGCTGTGCGCCGCCTCCGAGGCCTTGTCCTTCATGTCGTCGATCCCCATGAGAGCGTCCTTCCATCGGGGGTGAGCCCGTGTCGGCCCATCTCCCATCGTCCGCCGCGGCCGCGGCACGTGCATCTGGCACACGCCCCGCAGCCGCCCGCGGTCGATCACACCCGCTCGTCAGCCCCCTCCAACGCAGCCGAGCCCGCCGCGATCCGCTGCACCCACTCGGGTGTCGGACGGCCCCGCCGCCGATCCGTGAGCACCCTGCCTCGAGCGGCGGTCGCCTCAGTCGCGCTCGGCGCAGGAGCCGCCGCGGCCACCGGGCCACCCGCTCCGAGCAGCAGGCTCCAGGCAGCGTCGAACACCTCGAGATCGTCCGGCGTGGCCAGCTCGCTCTCCGCCAGGCGGTACAGCACCGCCACCCCGACCCGGCGCCGTTCCGGCGCTCCCGTGAGCACCTCGTCCAACGCCCACTGGGTCCGCCGCCACCACTCGGCCTTGGCGTCGGCGCGCCGGCGCTGCGCGATGGCGACGTAGGCGACGGCGCCGGCGATCACCCCCGCGCACAGTGTCGCGGCCGGCCCCAGCACCACCGCCCAGCCGAGCCAGTCGGAGTCCACGGCGGCGTCGACGACCGAGCGCACAGCGATCAGCGGCATGACCATCCGCCAATCCTCCCAGAAGGGTCGATCCGGGCAGGGTGGACGCGCGGGCGGACACGAGGCCTTGCTGCCTGGCGCCCTCGGCGCAGAACCCGCAGGAGCCCGGCCTGCTGTTCCTCCGCGTCCCGGAGGACAAGGCCGTCAAGAACAGGTTGCACCTCGACCTGCGGCCTCAGGACGGCTCCGACCAGGCCGCCGAGCTTGAGCGGCTGCTCGCGATGGGCGCACGCCGCGTCGACGTGGGGCAGGGCTCCGACGTGACGTGGGTCGTGCTCGCCGACCCTGAGGGCAACGAGTTCTGCCTGCTCCGGTCCACGCCGTCCGACCTCGCCGCCGAGGACGCCGCGGCCGAGGCGCTCCCCTGACCCTCAGCCCTCGGGAACGGCGGCGATCGCGTCGATCTCCACCAGGGCGCCCGGCCGCGCCGGGGTGACAGCGAGGACCGTCACCGCCGTGCGCCGGTTGCCCCACACCGCGCCCGTCGCGGCGTACGCCTCAGTGGGGTCGACCCCTGCGGCGAGATAGATGGTCAGCCGCGCCACATGCTCAGGGCCCGTGCCGGCGTGCTCGAGGACGGCCAGCAGATTGCGGAACGCCTGCTCCGTCTGCGGTCCGAGCCCCTCGAGCAACTCGCCAGAGCTGTCGGCCCCGTTCTGCCCACCCACATAGAGCACAGGCCCCGGCGGGACGATCATGCCCTGGGTGAAGGCCGGGTTCTGGTGCGCCCCCGGCGGGTCGACTGGCGTGAGTTGGCTGGTCATGAGCGTCCCCCTCGGACGTGCGCGGAGTGCCGGATCCAGACGACAGGGACCTGCTCGTCACGGGCCCGGTCGATCAGTGCCGCGATACGAGCGACGGTGGCCGCGCGGTCATGCGCCCCGTCCACGCCCCCCTGCTGCATGTCGAACACGAGGAGCGCTGTGTGTGGCCGGTCGGTCAGCGTGGCCATGGGGACCTCCTCACGCGGCGACGCTCAGTAGTGACGTAGATCACCCTAGGACGACCTGCCGACACGCGTGCGGCGGCGAAGGAGGAAGAGGTGCGGATGAGCCAGTCGTACGCCGGGTTCTGTCCCCGTGCCCAGTTGCCCAGGCACGGGTGGCGACCATCCATCTACGACGTGCGTTGCCGCACGCCTCCAGCGGTCTACCCGGGAGCTCGGGCGAGCAGCCCTCGAGCACTCCCTGTCTGACCTTGCTCCGGGTGGGGTTTACCTAGCCGCACCGGTCACCCGGCACGCTGGTGGTCTCTTACACCACCGTTTCACCCTGACCTCGCCTGCTCCGAGGAGCCGACGGGGCGGTCTGTTCTCTGTGGCACTGTCCCGCGGGTCACCCCGGGTGGGTGTTACCCACCACCCCGCTCTGTGGAGCCCGGACGTTCCTCGGCGAGCCCGAGGGCTCGACGCGGCCGCCTGACTGACTCATCCGCGCCGCTAGCCTAGCCGCTGCCCGCCGCCAGGGAGCACACCGCTGGTCGGGGACCGCCAGGGTCGAGCCGTAGAGTCGTGGCGTGCTCGTCCTGCTCCCGCCCTCCGAGGGCAAGACCGCCCCTGCCTCCGGCACACCGCTCGACCTCGGGGCCCTGTCGTCCCCCGCGCTCACCCCATGGCGGGAGAAGGTGCTCGACGCGCTGGCCGAGGTCAGCGCCCGCGAGGACGCCGCGAGCGTGCTGGGGGTCGGCGCCAGCCTGGCCGCCGAGGTCGCCCGCAACACGGCTCTGCGCGCCGCTCCCGCGGCGCCGGCCGCGCACGTCTACACCGGCGTGCTGTACTCCGCCGCCGGCCTCGGGGAGCTGTCCGGCGCCGCGGCGGCGCGCGCCGCGCAGTCAGTGCGCGTCGTCTCCGCCCTCTGGGGACTGGTCGCGCCCGACGACCGGATTCCCGCGTACCGGCTCTCGATGGGCGTGGACCTGCCCGGCATCGGCCCGCTGGCCCGCGCCTGGCGTGACCCGCTCGCCGGCGAGCTCGACGCGCGGGCGGCAGCGGAGCTCGTCGTCGACTGCCGCTCGGCTGCCTACCTGGCGGCCTGGCGCCCCACCCGTGCCCCGCAGTGGGTGGCGGTGCGCGTGCTGCGCGAGCTCGACGGCAAGCGCTCCGTCGTCTCGCACCATGCCAAGCACACGCGCGGTGTCCTGACCCGGCATCTCATGGCCCGCTCGGGTCCTGCGCCGGTCGACGCGGAGCAGCTGGCCACTGCGGCGGGCGAGCTCGTCGGCTCCGCCCTGCACGACGTCGAGCTGGGCCCGGCCGGCCGCGGCCCCCGGGTGCTGTCCCTCGTCGTGCGGTAGCGGCGCGGCTCCCCGCCACCGAGTGCCGGCGCCCGGGTTCAGCGTCCGCGCGCCCAGCCCTCGCTCGGCGCGCCAGCCACGGCGACCTCGGTGCGTCCGTCCTCGAACAGCCGCACGATGCTCACCGAGGCCGGGGCCACGCGCAGCCTGCTCCATGACGACGGCTGGGCGCCCATCGCGACGCCGACGGCCGCCCGGATGGAGACGGCGTGGCTCACCACCACGACAGTGCGGTCGACCCCGCCCGCGAGCAGCTCGGCGAAGACCTGCACGATGCGCCGGCCCACGTCCTCGATCGACTCCCCACCCGGGGGCCGCACGTCGGCCTGCGTGTGCCACGGCTCGAGCAGGCCAGGCCACCGGGCCTCGATCTCCTGGGCGGTCAGGCCCTGCCACTCGCCGAAGTCGGCCTCCTTGACCAGTTCCATCGTGCGCACCGGCAGTCCCAGCCGGTCCGCGACGACGGCGGCGGTCTCCTGGGTGCGGACCATCGGCGAGGCGATGATCTCCGTCGGGTACGGGATGTCGCCCCATAGGTCGCGTCCGACCCGCTCAATCAGCTCCGCTGCCGCGGCAGCCTGCTGGCGGCCGCGCTCGCTGAGCGGCGGACCGGGCTCGGAGGACCCCGAGTAGCCTCCGACGGCCGTCATGGCGGTCTCACCGTGCCGCAGGAGCACGACGGTGACCGGCTCGGCGTCATCGAACCGGGGCGCCGCGCCGGACGGACGCCGCCGACGACCGGGCGCCGGGGCGGCGGAGGCCGGGGCCCCGGGCGCGCCCGCCTCACCGCTGAGGGCGTGCCCGGCGCTGCGGGGGGCCAGGTCGCGGGCGATCGAGCGCGCCGTGTCCATGGCCTCGTTGGCGAGCGCGTCCGCCGCGGCGTTCTGGGCGCGTGGCACCCACGTATACGTCACCCGGTCGACGGGCAGCACCGCACGGGCGAGGTCCGCGAGCCGGCGCATCTCCGTGTGCTTGATCTGCCAGGCGCCGGTCATCTGCTCCACGACCAGGCGCGAGTCGAGGCGGACCTCCACGTCGGCGTCCGGGTCGATCGCCGCGGCTGCACGCAGGCCGGCGACGAGCCCGGAGTACTCGGCCACGTTGTTCGTGGTGTGGCCTAGGTGCTCGGCGCGCTCGGCCAGCACCTCGCCGGTGCGCGCGTCACGCACCAGGGCGCCATAGCCGGCGGGCCCGGGGTTCCCGCGCGAGCCACCGTCCGCCTCGACGATCAGCCTCCTGCGCTCCCCCGGCCCCCCGGCGGCGGCCATCAGTAGGCGTCCTCGCCCCGCACCAGGATGCGGCCCGAGTCCTCGCAGAACACGATCTCCTCGGCGGGGAGCGCCTTGATCCGCGCCAGCTCGGTGCCCGGCACCTGCAGTCCGCTGCCCTCAGAGCGCCCGTGCCGCAGCCGTGCCACGGCGACGCCGCCGAGCCGCCCGCGCAGCCGCTCGTACAGCGCGACCAGCTTCTCGTCGAGCGGCGCCACCGTCTCGGCCCGCTTGGCCGCGACCTGCTGCGCCTCGGCGTCCAGCTCGGCGAAGGCCTTGTCCCGTTCGGCCTCGAGCTCGCCGCGCTGCGCGATCAGCTCGTCATGCGCCTGGGTGAGCCCCGACAGGGCGCCCTCATGCGCCTCGAGCCGCTCCATGACCTCGAGCTCGACCTCCTCGAGGTCGGCCTGCCGCCGGCCCAGCGCGACGAGCTCATGCTGCAGCGCCTGCAGGTCCTTGGGGCTGCCGGAGCCCGAGTTGAGGCGGGCCTGGTCGCGGTCGGCGCGTGTGCGCACCTGCTCGACGTCCGTCTCGGCCTTCTTCAGCTCGCGACGCAGGTCGTTCGCGGCGGTGCGCGACGTGACGAGCGCGGTGTCGAGGTCGGCGATCCGGCCCTCCAGCTCGGCGAGCGTCGCGAGCACGGGGAGCGTGCGGCGGCGGTGCGCGATCTGGTCCAGGCGGGTGTCGAGCTCCTGGACGTCGAGCAGCCGGCGCTGCTCCTCGGGGGGTGCTGTGGTCACGGTGCGGTTCCTTCCGACGGCGGGACGTGGTCCGGGCTCGAGACACGGTCGGTCCACGGGTCGGTGCGCAGCGTGCTGACCCTGGTCTCCACCGTAGTCCCGGTGATCTCGAGCGAGGTGCGGAGGTCGGCGGCGGCCTGGACGAGCCAGGGCCACTCCGACGCGTAGTGGGCGACGTCCACGAGGTACGGGGTCGCGGGGCGCCCGGGGCCTGCCTCGAACTCGGCGCGCTCGCGCTGCTCCGAGGCCGGGTGGTGGCGCAGGTCGGCGGTGAGGTAGGCGTCGACGCCCGCGCCCCGGACGGCGTCGAACAGCGAGTCGCCCGATCCGCCGACGACGGCGACCCGCTCGACACGGCCCTTCGGGTCGCCGGCGAAGCGCACGCCCTGCGGCGTCGCCGGCAAAGCACTGGCCACGCGCTCGGCGAAGCCGCGCAGCGTGGTCGGCTCCGCCAGCCGGCCGACGCGGCCCGTGCCGGTGGGGCTGTCCCAACGCGCCAGCTCGAGCACGTCGAACGCGGGCTCCTCGTAGGGGTGCGCGGCGCGCATGGCCGCGACGACGGCGCCGCGCAGGCGCCGCGGGGCAACCATCTCGACGCGCGCCTCGACCACGGCGCTCGCCTGGCCCGCGCGCCCGATGGCGGGGTTCGCGGCGTCGGACGGGGTGAATGTCCCCTCGCCGGTGGTCTGCCACGCGCAGCGCGTGTACTCGCCGATGGCGCCCGCCCCCGCGGCGGCCAGCGCGTCGACCAGCCGCCCCGCGTCTGCCACCGGGACGAAGACCACGTGCTTGTCGAGCGGCTCGGCCGGGATCGCGGTGAGCGGCGCCAGGTCCACAAGGCCCACAGCCCTTGCGAGCCCCTCCGCGACTCCCCCGGCGGCCGCGTCGGCATTGGTGTGCGCGTTGTAGAGCGCAATGCCGGAGCGGATGAGCTTGTGCAGCAATGCGCCCTTGAACGTCGTCGCCGCGACGGAGTGCACGCCCTTGAGCAGCAGCGGGTGGTGCACGAAGACCAGGTCCGCGCCCCAGGCGATCGCCTCGTCCACCACGGCGTCCACCGGGTCGACGGCGAGCAGCACCTTGCGGACCGGCTGGGCCGGATCGCCGGTGACGAGGCCGACGGAGTCCCAGGACTCGGCGGTGGCGGGCGGGTAGTGCCGTTCGAGCACCCGGACGACGTCGGCCAGGGTCGGATGCTGGTCGGGGATGGGGCTCACGGGATGAACGCTACCTGGCGTCCAGGGCGCTGGGCACGAGCCGTTGGCCGGTCGCCGTCAGCCGGTGACGACCACCTCGTCGCCCACCGCCACGCTGCCTGTGCCCACGGGCGTCACCCTGACGCCGAACCACACCTTGCCGTCCCAGCGGCGATGCCGTGCCAGAGAGCGCAACGGCTCCTTGCCCCGCGCCCGCGTCTGCGGGTCGACGGTGGTGAGCACGCAGCGGTCGCAGTGCTCGGCGAACCGGTACTCGACCTCGCCGATGCGCAGCCGCCGCCACCCGTCCTCGGCGAACGGCTCGAGGTCCTCGCCGTCCACCACGAGATTCGGGCGGAACCTCTCCATGACGAGCGGCGCCGGAGCCTCGCCGCGGGCACGGGCCTCCTCCGCCGCCCACACATCGAGCTGCCGCAGCGACGCGGCGGTGGTGACCAGCAGCGGCCCGGCGTCGGCGAGGCTCAACGGGTCGCCCGGCTCGCTGCCGTGCGCCTGCGACATCGGCCGACGGGACGGGTCGTCGAGCCACACCAGGCGGACGGGCCGGCCGAGCACCTCCGACAGCCAGGCATGCGCTTGGCCATCGGCGGCGGCGGCCACGCCGACCCGCGACAGGGTCACGGCCGTGTCCGCGGGGCC
>JAEWEI010000423.1 GCA_023389545.1 Actinomycetes bacterium
TCGAGCCGCGCCTGGACGAGCCGGCGCCACCAGCGCACCGTCGCCTGCTCGGCGCGGAGCGCACGACGACTGCTGCGCAGTTCCGCGCAACTGCTCATCGTCGTCGGCGCTGGGGACATCGAAACGCTCCTAGCTCACCGCTCGGCGTGCGCCCGTTGGCGCGCGATCTCTTGGTTTTTCGGCCCTCACCTGCGAAGACTTGAGGACGCCGCGGGCTCTCGACCTGAGGATCACTCGCAGGGAGCAACGTGTGACACGGGGGCCGTACACCGCCCACGGCAACCGGGCGCATGCGTAGGCTGCTGAGGTGACCACGACGCGCAAGTGGCTGGCGGAGACGCCTCTGGCGCGCGTGCGCCGGGCCCGGAGGATCAACCGACTGCTCGCCGTCCGGTACCCCGACGCGCGATGCGAGCTGGACTTCACCACCCCGCTCGAGCTGCTCGTGGCGACTGTGCTCTCAGCCCAGACGACTGACGTGCGGGTCAACCAGGTGACGCCCGAGCTGTTCGCGGAGTACCCCGACGCGCAGGCCTACGCGGAGGCGGACCGTGTGGAGCTCGAGGAGCTGCTGCGCCCCACCGGGTTCTTCCGGGCGAAGACGGAGGCGTTGCGGGGGATCGGGCGCGAGCTCGTCGAGCGCTTCGACGGCCAGGTGCCCGACCGCCTCGCCGACCTCGTGACCCTGCCGGGGGTGGGACGCAAGACGGCGAACGTGGTGCTCGGCGACGCTTTCGGCATCCCGGGGATCACCGTGGACACCCATGTGGGCCGCCTGGCGCGACGCCTGGGCTGGACCACCGAGGAGGACCCGGTCAAGGTCGAGCACGACATCGGCGCCCTCATCGAGCGCTCCGAGTGGACGATGGCGTCCCACCGGCTGATCTTCCACGGCCGCCGCACCTGCTTCGCGCGCAAACCTGCCTGTGGGGCGTGCCCGATCGCGGCGGAGTGCCCGTCGTACGGCATCGGCGAGACGAACCCCGAGGTCGCGGCGGCGATGCTCAAGGGTTGACCCAGCCCTGGGCGCGCGGGGGTGGTGGGACCGGCCGTCGTCAGACGGGCGCGATCTGGCCCAGCCAGGCGAGCAGCAGCTCGTTGACCTGCTCGGGCGCCTCCTCCGGCACGTAGTGCCCCACGCCCGCGGCCCGCTCGAACTGGTACCCGGCGCCCAGCGACGCGGCGACGCTCCCCGTCGCCTGGGCGGCGCCCACGGGCCGGCAGCCGTCGAGCTCGCCGTGCACCTGCAGCACGGGGACCGCCGGAGCGGCGCGCAGGGCCGCCAGGTAGCGCCGGCCGTCCAGGCGCGGGCCTGAGCGGACGACCCAGCGGGCCTGCTCCATGGAGCAGTGCGCCGCGAACGGCACCCGGGCGGCCCGGCGGTACGTCTCGGCGGTGTGGTCGTCGAGCCACCCGTCGGCGCCCCACTCGCGCATCACGCGCGCGACGAGGTCGGTGCGGGTCAACGAGCGCTCCGGCAGGTACGGGAGCTGGAAGTAGCCGAGCCGGCGGGTGGCGGCCGTCGAGAGCGTCGCGCGCGGGTCGACGCGTGTGTGCAACGGGTGCGGCGCGCCGATCGCGGCGACAGCGTCGGTGAGCGACGGGTGGTAGGCCGGCATCGACCACGCGACGTCCCCGCCCAGCCCGTGCCCGACGACCACCGCGCTGTCCGCGCCCAGGGAGCGGACGACGCCGGCGACGTCACGGGTGAGGGTCGGCACGTCGTAGCCCAGCGGCGGCTTGTCCGAGGAGCCGGCGCCGCGCAAGTCCATCGCGACGACCCGGTAGCCGGCGGCGCCCAGCACCGGGAGCTGGTGGCGCCATGCCCACCAGAACTGCAGCAGGCCGTGCAGGAGCACCACCATGGGGGCGTCGCGATCGTCGGGTCCGGAGACTGCGACGTGGAATCGGGCGCCGTTGGCGGGCACGAGCTGGTGACGCCACGGTCCGTCGAGGACCAGGGCCGAGGAGTCTGTGGTCATCGAGACGAACCTACCCGGTCGGCGCCCCCGGATCTGCGGGTTCGGCCCGGGGCGCAGCGATGCTGGCGTGGTATCGGTCACGCGCGGCGAGCGCGGCGCCGCCGAGGACGGCCGCGGTGGCAGATCCACACAGGATGGCGACCTTGAGGTGCTCGGTGTGGGGAGAGCCAGCGCCGAACGCCAGCTCGCCGATCAGCAGCGACACGGTGAACCCGATGCCGCCCACCAGCCCGACGGCCACGATGTCCCACCAGGCGAGTCCGGGGGCGAGAGCCGCCCGGGTGAAACGCGCGACGAGCCAGGTCGCGGCGACGATGCCCAGCGGCTTGCCGATCACCAGGCCCAGTGCCACGCCCTGCGCGACGGGGTCGCCGAGGGCGCCCGAGATGGACTCCGCGGAGAGGCTCACACCGGCAGCGCACAGCGCGAACAGCGGCACGGCGACGCCGGCCGACAGTGGCCGCCAGCGGTGCTCGAGCCGCTCCGCGACGCTGTGCCCGTCGCCCGCCGGGCTGAGCGCCGGAACGGTGAGGGCGAGCAGCACCCCGGCGATCGTGGCGTGCACCCCCGAGGAGTGCATGAAGGCCCACGTGATGAGCGCCAGGGGCAGCAGCACGAACGGCGAGCTGGTCCAGCCCCGGCGGCGGACTGCCGCGCCGAACGCCGCGACTCCCAGCAGTGCAGCGGCCAGCCAGCCGAGCGCGAGCTGGTCGGTGTAGAACACGGCGATCACGACGATCGCGAGCAGGTCGTCGACGACGGCGAGCGTGAGCAGGAACACGCGCAGCGTCAGCGGCAGCCGACGGCCCGCGACCGCGAGCACCGCCACCGCGAAGGCGATGTCGGTGGCGGTGGGCACGGCCCACCCGCTGAGCGAGCCGCCGCCCTGGGCGGCGTTGACGGCCACGTACACCAGCGCCGGCACGAGCATGCCGCCGACGGCCGCCACCGCCGGCACCACTGCTGTGGAGAACCGCCGCAGCTCGCCCTCCACGATCTCGCGCTTGAGCTCGAGGCCGACGACGAAGAAGAAGATCGCGAGCAGCCCGTCCGTGGCCCACTGGGCGACGGTCAGGTCGAGGTGCAGGCGCGCGGGCCCCACCACGACGCCGAGCAGGTGGTCGTAGGCGGCCGACCAGGGGGAGTTCGCCCACACGAGGGCGACGACTGCGGCGACGAGCAGCAGCACGCCGCCGACCTTCTCGTCGCGGAACGTGTCGAGCAGGTTGCGCTCGGAACCGGCTCTGAGGGACGAGAACAGGCGGGCAGGACTGGACTTCGGGCGGGCAGGCATGGGGCCACCTCACGGGCGCGCGGACGGGACTGCCGACCAGACTTCCCGGCGCACCACCGTCAGGTTAGCCGCTGCCGGCGCCCTCGACCCGAGGGGCGGGCGCGCGCGGGCGGGTCAGGCGTCGGCGGGGTGCGCGGCCTCGTCTGCCAGCGCCGCCGCGGCGTCGGTCGGGCGTGCGCGGTCCTTCGGCGGGTCGAAGCGGTAGCCGACGTTGCGGACGGTGCCGATGAGCTGCTCGTGCTCGAGCCCGAGCTTGGCGCGCAGCCGCCGCACGTGCACGTCGACGGTGCGCGTGCCCCCGTAGTAGTCGTAGCCCCAGACCTCTTGGAGCAGCTGGGCGCGGGTGAACACCCGGCCCGGGTGCTGCACCAGGTACTTGAGGAGCTCGAACTCCTTGTAGGTGAGGTCGAGCGGGCGCCCGCGCAGTCGGGCCGTGTAGCCGCCGGGATCGATCATCAACTCGCCGGCGGAGATCTCCTGCGGCTGGTCCGCGAAAGCTGACGACTGGGCGGAGCGCTCGATGACCAGCCGGAAGCGGGTCTCGACCTCGGCGGGGGTGGCGTTCTCCAGGACGATGTCGTCGGCGCCCCACTCGGCGGTGACGACGGTCAGGCCGCCCTCGGTGAGCACCAGCACGAGCGGGACGGCCAGGCCGGTGGCGCGCAGCAGCCGGCACGTGGTGCGCGCGGTGACCAGGTCGCGGCGCGCGTCCAGCACGATGATGTCGGCGTCGGGCGCGTCGACGAGCGCCGACGGCTCGACCGGGAGGACGCGGACTCGGTGCGAGAGCAGCCCGAGCGCCGGGAGCACCTGGGCGGAACCGCCGGGCGCAGGAGTGAGCAGCAGCAGGTCTGCCACCGACGGAACCTCCAAGCGTGCGGGTGTGGACACGCTACCGCCTGCCCTGCCGCTGATTTGCGCGCATCGCCTCCACTGAGACCGCTCACCCGTCCGGCGGCCCCGCCCGCCGCCGCTGCCGGTCTGCGACAATCGACGCCGTGCCCGGCTCCTTCCCCCTCGTAGCGCCCCCGGCTGCCGTGTGCTGCCGCCGCGCGAGCGACCCCCGCACCGTCGTCAGCCGTCGGGTCCGGTAGCCGCTGTGCAGCTCTCGACTCGGGCCGTGTCCACGGCCGTCTTGGCCGCCGTCGTGGCGGTGGCCGGCTACTTCTCCGAGGCGACTGTGGGCGGGACCGTCCTCGGCGACCTGCCCCTCACCGTGGTGGCGGGCCTGCTCGCCGTGGGATTCGCCTTCGGGTGGCCCGTGCTGGTGAGCCTGCCCAGCCGGCCAGGCTCCACCGCTGTGGTCGCGCTCGGCGGCGCGGGCGCCGTGGTCATCGTGCACCTGACCGCCGGGGAGCCGCCGATGCGCGACCTTCCTGTCGTGTTCGCGTTCTCGATCCTGCTGGCCTTCGTCAACGAGCTGTTGCGCGGCGGTGGGCGCGAGCGGCTGGTCGAGTCGGTCTCTGGAACCGTGGCCGGCACGCTCGTCGCGGCCGCGGCTGCCGGTTGGGTGGCCACCCAGCGCACTCCTGGCGGCGAGGAGCTGGTCATCGCCGGCGCGCTGGCGCTGGCCGTCGGCTCGGCGGTGGCGGCGCTGCCGTTGAAGCCGTGGCTGGGCGCCGGGGTGACGGTCGGCTCGGCGCTCGCGGCTGGGGCCCTCGCCGGGCTGGCGCTCCCGGGGTTCGACCCGCTCGCGGGCGGGCTCCTTGGTGTGGCGGTCGGTCTGCTGGTCGCGGCGTTGCACCAGCTCTTCGACCGGTTGCCGGCGCTCAGCCGGCTTCCCGCCTCGGTGGCCGCCATCATCCTGCCGGTCACGGTGACCGGGATCCTCGTCTACGTCGCGGGCCGCGTCCTGGTGGGATGAGCGGCGCTCGCGCTGGCCACCAGCGGGCGCTGTTGAGTGCACTACGTGATGCACTATGCTGCACTGCATGGACGACAGCGCAGCCCTGCTCGCCCGGCTCATCGGGGAGCGCGTCAAGCATGAGCGCCAGGCCCGGCACTGGACGTTGGACCACTTGGCCGAGGCCTCCGAGGTCAGCCGGCGCATGCTCGTCAACATCGAGCAGGGCGCCGCGAACCCGAGCATCGCGATCCTGCTCAAGCTGAGCGAGGCCCTCGGCGTCGGGCTGTCCGAGCTGGTCGAGTCACCCAGGCCGACAGCGGTGAAGGTGACCCGCAACGGCGCCGGCCCGGTGCTGTGGTCGGGGGAGGCCGGCGGGCGCGGAGTGCTCGTGGCGGCAACCGCGCCGCCGGACGTCGTCGAGCTGTGGGACTGGACGCTCGGACCGGCCGAGCGCCACGCCAGCGACGCCCACACCACCGGCACCCGGGAGCTGCTGCACGTCCTCGAGGGCGCCGTCGTCGTGGAGGCCGCCGAGCAGGTGGTCGCCCTGCAGGCCGGGGACGCGCTGTCGTTCCCCGGCGACGTGCCGCACTCCTACGCGAACGCCGGCGCCGCGCCCGCCCGCTTCTCGCTGTCCGTGTTCGAGCCCGCCGTCGGCGGCTCGCCCCGAGGAAAGGCCGCCCATGCGTGACCAGACGTCCCTGCAGAGCGTCCTCGACCGAGCGCAGGTGGATGCGGCGGTCCACACGCTGCGCCCGGACTACCGCGCCCTGCTGCTCGCCGTCGACGGCATCGAGCCCGGCTCCAGCGACGCGCACACCGAGGAGCTCCTGTCAGCGGCGGAGGCCAGCGCGCGGCATGCGCTCGCGGGC
>JAEWEI010000022.1 GCA_023389545.1 Actinomycetes bacterium
GCCAGGCGCAGCGGAGGGGCCAGGCGCGGCCGCCTGGCGCGCCCGCGAGCGGTCGTCGACCTGCCGGTCGCGCTGCGTCCGCGCGGCGTCCTGGGCGCGGGCCTGGGCGCGGTCGCGCCCCACCTGATCGCGCAGCACGGAGTCGAAGTCCCGCTGGGATGCCGACGGGCTCGACGCGGGCCTGGCGGACGACGCCTGGCCGGCAGCCGGAACGCCGCTCGACTGCACGGGGGCGGTCATGACGTCACCGCCGTCCCGGCCAGCAGGCTGAGCACACTGCGCTGCGCCGTGGCCGTGGTGAGCGCCGCCGAGAGCGCGGCGCTCGGATCGGCGGTGGCCGCCGCCTCCTGCGGCAACACCCGGCGGATGGCCGTGGGGGTGGCGTACACGTCGCGGATCTGCACGTGCGAGCCCGCGCGCGGAGCGTCGATCATCTTGCCGTCCCCCATGTAGATGCCGATGTGCGTTCCCCCGCCGAAGACCACGAGGTCCCCGGGCAGCGCTTGGTCGAGCGAGGCGACCGGCGTGCCCATGGTCATCTGCTGCCGTGCGACGCGCGGGACCCCGTCCCCGACGCCCAGATCGGTCATGGCCCGCAGCACCAGGCCCGAGCAGTCCAGGCCGCCCTCGTCGAGCGACTCCCCGCCCCAGACGTACGGGACGCCCAGGTACTTCTTCGCCGCCTCGACCAGGCCCTGCCCCGTGGCCGCGCCCGACGCGGACGTCGTGGCCGAGCCGGTGAGCGCGGCGTACTGGGACGCGTCGACGCCGAGCGCGGCGAGCGTCGCGGCGAACGACGCGTCGGCGTTGGACGCAGCCGCCGTCGACGACGACGCCGCTGTCGAGATAGTGGTCTGCGGCTCCACGAGCTGCCGGAGCTCGGCGATGCGCGCCTGCACGGCGGCGATCCCGCTCATCGGGCCCCTCCTTCCGGTCGCGCCGCGGGCCGCCGGCCGGCGACCTCGTCGATCACTGCCTGCTCGGCGCGCGCGTCCTCGTCGCGCGCCTCGGCGTCGTGGCGCTCCTCGAGCTTCTCGAGGGTGCGGGTCGCCGTCCGGGCCTGCGACCAGGCCTGCTGCGCGTCGTCCACGACCACCTGGGCCTGCGCCAGCTGGGACCCGCGCTCGAGCAGCAGGCTGCTCAGGGCGGTGCGGCTCGCGACGGCGGCGCGCCAGTGCAGCTCGTCGGCGCGCGCGGGCAGCGACGCGTTGCCCAGCATCACCTCGGTGTCGAGCCGGCGGCGTTCCGCCTCGTCACGTCGGCGGGTGGCGGCGGCGAGCTCAACGGCCGCGGTGTCCTCGGCGATGCCGCGCAGGCGCAGCAGGCTGGCCAGGCGGAACGGGCCGCTCATCGGGTGACTCCCATCGCGGCGACGAGCTCGGCCAGCCGGCGCCAGGAGTCCTCGGCGCCGGCCGATTCCTCCAGCGGCTGCTGCAGGAACGCGTCGATGGCGCGGCTGTGCGTCACGGCGGCGTCCACCAGCGGGTTGGAGCCCGCGACGTACGCGCCCACGTCGAGCAGGTCCTGCGCCTGCCGGCGCGCGGCCATGACGGTGCGCAGGCGCACGGCCAGGTCGCGCTGCTCACGGGAGACCACCCGGCTCGCGACACGGGAGATCGAGCCGAGCGCGTCGACGCTCGGGAAGTGGCCGGCGACGGCGAGCTTGCGGTCCAGCACCACGTGGCCGTCGAGGATCGAGCGGGCGGCGTCGGCGATCGGCTCGTTGTGGTCGTCGCCGTCGACCAGCACGGTGTAGATGCCCGTGATCGAGCCGGTCGAGGATGTCCCGGCGCGCTCGAGCAGCTGGGCGAGTAGCGCGAACGTGCTCGGCGGGTATCCGCGCGTGGCCGGGGGCTCGCCCACGGACAGCCCGATCTCGCGCTGCGCCATCGCCACACGGGTCAGGGAGTCCATCATCAGCACCACGTCGGAGCCGCCATCGCGGAAGTGCTCCGCGATGCGGGTGGCCACGAACGCGGACCGCAGGCGCACGAGCGGCGGCGCGTCCGACGTCGCGACCACCACCACGGAGCGGGCCAGGCCCTCGGGGCCCAGGTCGTCCTCCAGGAACTCGCGGACCTCACGGCCGCGCTCGCCGACCAGGGCGATCACCGAGACCTGGGCGTCAGTGCCGCGCGCCACCATCGACAGCAGGCTCGACTTGCCGACGCCGGAGCCGGCGAACAGCCCCATGCGCTGGCCGCGCCCCACGGTCACCAGGGTGTCGAGCACCCGCACGCCCAGCTCGAGCGGCTCGGCAACCCTGGCACGCTCGAGCGGGTGCGGCGCCACGCCCGCGACAGACACGTGCGCGTCGGCCCGCAGCGGGCCCTTCCCGTCGATCGGGCGGCCCAGCCCGTCCACCACGCGTCCCAGCAGGCCACGGCCCACCGGCGCCATGAGCGAGATTCCCAGCGCCCGCACCGGCATCCCGGCGCGCAGCCCGTGCGTGGGCCCGAGCGGCATGCAGCGCGCCGCCCCGCGATCGGCGGCGACGACCTCCGCCGGCACGGCGTGCGGGCCGCTGCCGATCTCCACCAGGTCGCCCACGGCGGAGCCCGTCCCGGCGACCTCCACCGTCAGCCCGACGACGCCGCGCACGGCGCCGACCAACTCGGGGCGCGCGGCCCGCAGAGCCCGCGCCCAGGCCGCCGATCCCGCGTCGGAGAACACAGCCGGCTCAGCGGCCGCGTCAAGGGTGGGCGCGCTCATGGGCCCACCTGCTCAGGGAGGTCGAGCACGAGCACCGCGCGGACCCGGTCCAGCGCCGTGGTCAGCCGGGCGTCGAGGTACCCGTCCGCGTGCTCGCTGACGGCGTCGCCCACGGCGAGGGCCGGATCGGCCACGAGGGAGAGCCCGGCCACGTCGAAGGGCGTCGAGGCGGCCTCGAGCGCAGCGAGGTCCCGGGGGTGCAGGCGCACCGTCTGGCCGCCCGCCTGCTGGGGCTGCGACCGGACCCGGGCCAGCGCCGCGCGCGCCGAGTGCTCGCCGTCCCGCAGCTCGTGGCCGAGGATCGCCTGCGCGAGCTCGAGGGCCGCCGCGTGCAATCGCTGCTCCACCTCGGCCAGCACCGGCGC
>JAEWEI010000028.1 GCA_023389545.1 Actinomycetes bacterium
CCTGTCTCCGGCCGCCTGGCGACTGCCCGGCTGACGTCGGCGGGCATCGTGCTGGTCATCGCGCTGGTCGCGGCGGTGCTGCCGGCGGCCCTCTCGGGGCTGGCGTGGCTGTGGGCCCTGCCCGCCGTCGTGGTGCTGTGCGGGGTGTGGGCGGCGCTGCTCATCCCGCGCCAGGTGCGGGCGTTGGCGTACGCGGAGCGCGCCGACGATCTGCTGATCCGCCGCGGCATCCTGCTGCGGTCCCTGGTCGTGGTGCCGTACGGGCGCATGCAGTATGTGGACGTGACCGCCGGCCCGCTGGCCCGCCGGTTCCAGATCGCCTCGGTGCAGCTCCACACGGCGGCGCCGGGCACCAACGCGACGATCGACGGCCTGCCCCCGCATGAGGCCGCCCGGCTGAGGGACCGGCTCGCCTCCCGTGGTGAGGCCAGGCTGGCGGGGCTGTGAGCGCCGAGAGCAGTCCAGTGGGCGCCGGGACTGAGGCGCCGGGCGCCACCGAGCCGGACGCCTGGCGGCGGATGCACCCCATCACCCCGGCCATCAAGGGGTGGAAGGTGCTCGTCGGCGTGCTCGTGGTCGCGAGCTACCAGTTCGGCGACGACCTGCGCCGGGCTGCCGACCTGGTGGAGGGCGGCGGGTGGCGGATCGTGCTCGGGGTGATCGCCGCCGTCGTGGTGGTCGGGTTCGGCTACTCCGCGCTGGCCTGGCGGATGACCCGGTACGCCGTGACGGATGAGGCTGTGCACCTGCGCCAGGGGGTGCTGTTCCGCCAGCAGCGCCAGGCCCGCCTGGACCGGCTGCAGGCCGTGGACATGGTGCAGCCGCTGCTCGCCCGCATCACCGGGCTCGCCGAGCTGCGGCTCGAGGTCGCCGGTGGGGCGGGCTCGGCGGTGTCGCTGGCGTTCCTCAAGGAGGCTGAGGCTGAGGCCCTGCGCGCCGAGTTGCTCGCCCGCGCGGCCGGGGTGCACCACGAGGAGGACGGGACCCCGGCGCCTGCCGCGCCGGAGCGTCCGCTGTTCGAGGTGCCGATCGGCCGGCTGATCGCCGCCACGTTGCGCTCGTCGGCGATGGTCGGGCTCGTCGTCATCGTGATCGCGATGGTCGTGGCGTCGGTGGTCAGCCGCGACATCGGCCCCGCGTTCGTGCTGCTGCCCGGCCTGCTGGGCTTCGGCGGGTACTTCTGGACGCAGTTCAACCGTGGCGCGAACTTCCGGGCCGCGATCTCGCCGGACGGCATCCGGCTGCGGCACGGCCTCACCGAGGCCCGCGCCCAGACGGTTCCCCCGGGCCGGGTGCAGGCGCTGTCGATCACGCAGGGGCCGCTGTGGCGTGGGCCGGACTGGTGGCGGGTGGAGATGAACGTCGCCGGGTACGGCTCGTCCGACTCGGACCACGCCAGCGAGAACGTGCTGCTGCCCGTGGGCACCCGCGATGAGGCTGTGCTCGCGCTGTGGCTCGTGCTGCCCGACCTGGGCACGGCCGATCCGCGGGCCGTGGTCGAGGCGGGGCTCTCCGGCGCGGGCGACGCGCAGGGCTTCACCACTGTGCCCCGGCGGGCGCGCTGGCTGGACCTGCTGGCGTGGCGCCGGCGGGGGGTGCTGGTCACCGACCGCGCCCTGCTGATCCGCTCGGGGCGGCTCATCCGCCGGCTGGTCGTGGTGCCGCATGAGCGCGCGCAGTCGCTCGCGCTCAGCCAGGGGCCCATCCAGCGGCGGCTGCGGGTGGCCTCGATGGCGGTGCACTCGACTCCCGGGCCGGTGAGCCCGACGGTGGACCACCTCGACGAGCAGGTCGCCGCGCTGCTGCTCGACGAGCAGGCCGACCGGGCCCGCACGGCCCGCAAGGTCGCGACGCCCGAGCAGTGGATGCGCCGACCGGAGGACGCATGAGCGCCGGCGGCGACCCGTCGCGCCGCCCCGGGCGACTGGGCGTCGGGGTGATCGGCGCGGGGCATGTGGGCGCCGTGCTGGGCAGCGCGTTGCGCGCGGCCGGGCACCCGGTGGTCGCGGTGAGCGCGATCTCCGCCGAATCGCGTGAGCGCGCGGAGGTGCTGCTGCCGGGCGTCCCGGTGGTCGACGTGCCCGAGGTGGTGCGCCGTGCCGAGCTGGTGCTGATCGCAGTGCCGGACGACGCGCTGGCGGGGCTGGTGAGCGGCCTGGCGGATCTGGGCGCGTGGCAGCCTGGGCAGATCGTGGCGCACACCTCGGGACGGCACGGCATCGACGTGCTGGCCCCGGCGCGCGCGGCCGGCGTGATCCCGCTGGCCATGCACCCCGCGATGACGTTCACGGGCACGTCGCTGGACCTGTCCCGGCTGGAGGGCACCACGTTCGCGGTGACGGCGCCCGGCCCCGTGCTGCCGATCGCCCAGGCGCTCGTCGTGGAGATCGGCGGGGAGCCTGTGGTCATCGCCGAGCAGGACCGCGCGCTGTACCACGCGGCCCTCGCACACGGCGCGAACCACCTGGTGGTGCTCGTCGCGCAGGCGGGCCAGGCGCTCGCTGCCGCCGGGGTCGACGATCCGGGCCGGGTGCTGGCGCCGCTGCTGAAC
>JAEWEI010000105.1 GCA_023389545.1 Actinomycetes bacterium
AGCGCAGCCGCCCGACGCAGGTCTCCGAGCACACCGTGGGCAGCCCGACCTCGAGCCGCGGGTAGCACATCGTGCACTTCTCGGCCTTGCCCGTGGCGTGGTTGAAGTAGACCTTCTTGTACGGGCAGCCCGTCACGCACATCCGCCAGCCGCGGCAGGCGTCCTGGTCCACCAGCACGATGCCGTCTTCGGAGCGCTTGTACATCGCGCCCGAGGGGCATGACGCCACGCAGGACGGGTTGAGGCAGTGCTCGCAGATGCGCGGCAGGTAGAACATGAACGCCGACTCGAACTCGGCCTTGACCTGCATGCTCATGGTGGCGAGCACAGGGTCGCCGGCCATCGTCTCGCCCGAGCCGCCGAGGTCGTCATCCCAGTTCGCCGACCAGCGGATCTGCATGTCCTCGCCGGTCAGCAGGGACTTCGGTCGGGCGACCGGGGTGTGCTCGCCCAGGGGCGCCGAGAGGAGCGTGTCGTAGTCGTACGTCCACGGCTCGTAGTAGTCGTCGATCCCCGGCAGGGTCGGGTTGGAGAAGATGTGCGCGAGTTTGCTGAACCGCCCGCCGGCGCGGAGCTTGAGCCGGCCGCCGCGTGTGCGCACCCACCCGCCGCGCCACCGGTCCTGGTCCTCATACCGGCGGGGGTAGCCGACGCCCGGGCGGGTCTCGACGTTGTTGAACCACGAGTACTCCACGCCGGTGCGGTTCGTCCACGCCTGCTTGCAGGTGACCGAGCAGGTGTGGCACCCGATGCACTTATCCAGGTTCATCACCATCGACATCTGGGCCATGACGCGCATCAGTACTGCACCTCCTGCGAGCGGCGGCGGATCACTGTGACCTCGTCACGCTGGTTGCCCGTCGGGCCGAGGTAGTTGAACGCGAAGGACAACTGCGCGTAGCCGCCGATCAGATGGCTCGGCTTGAGCAGCACCCGGGTGAGGGAGTTGTGGATGCCGCCGCGCAGCCCCGACGTCTCCGACCGCGGCACATCCACGGTGCGGTCCTTGGCGTGGTACATGTACACCGTCCCGGCCGGCATCCGGTGGGAGACGATCGCGCGGGCCACGACGACGCCGTTGCGGTTGTACGCCTCGATCCACTCGTTGTCCCGCACCCCGATGGTCGTCGCGTCCTGCGGGGACATCCAGACAGTCGGGCCGCCCCGGGACAGCGACAGCATGAAGAGGTTGTCCTGGTACTCCGAGTGGATCGACCATTTGGAGTGCGGGGTCAGGTATCGCACTGCCACCTCCGCACTCCCCTCGGAGCCCGGCGCCCCGCTGGGGTCGGTGGACCCGGGCCGCGCGTCGCCGAACAGCCGGTGCAGGTCGAGCGGTGGGCGGTAGACGGGCAGGTTCTCCCCGAGCTCGGTCATCCAGTCGTGGTCGAGGTAGAAGTGCTGGCGGCCGGTGAGCGTGTGCCAGGGCTTGAGGTGCTCGACGTTGATGGTGAACGGCGAGTACCGGCGGCCGCCGTGCTCGGAGCCCGACCACTCGGGCGAGGTGATCACGGGCGCCGGGCGCGCCTGCACGTCGGCGAACCGGATCCGCTCGCCCTCGTGGTCACGGGCGAGGGAGGCCAGCTCGGTGCCGGTGCGCCTCTCCATCTGCTCGAAGCCTTGGACCGCGAGGCGGCCGTTCGTGGTGCCGGACAGCGCCAGGATCGTCTCGCACACGTGCTGCGCGGTCGCCAGCCGTGGCCGCCCCGCTGTCGGGCCCGTGGCGACCGTCCCGTTGAGCCGCCCGAGCGCCTCGACCTCCGGCTCCGGCGAGTACGTGACGCCCTTGGTCAGCATCCCCGCCTTGGCGGTCAGCGGGCCGAGCGCCTCCCACCGGTCGGCGATGGTCGTGTAGTCGCGCTCCACGACGACGAGCTTGGGCATGGTGACGCCCGGCGCCAGCTCGGCGTGCTCGGGCACCAGGCCGTAGGGCGTGCTGAGCTCGTCGGGGGTGTCGTGCAGCAGCGGCGCCGCGACGAGGTCCTCGCGCACGCCGAGGTGCTCCGCTCCGAGCCGCTGCACCTCGCGCGCGAGCGTGGCGAACGTGTCGAAGTCGGTGCGGGTCTGCCACGGCGGGGCGATCGCGGGGTTGAACGAGTGCACGAACGGGTGCATGTCCGTGGTGGACAGGTCGTGCTTCTCGTACCAGGTGGCGGTCGGCAGCACGACGTCGCTGAACAGCGTGGTGGATGTCATCCGGAAGTCGCTCGTGACGAGCAGGTCGAGCTTCCCGCGCGGCGCCTCGTCATGCCACGCCATGCTCACCGGCCGTCGTCCCGGCGCGGACTCCTCGGCCCGCACCGCGTTGTCGGTTCCGAGCAGGTGCCGTAGGAAGTACTCGTTGCCCTTGCCGGACGAGCCGAGCAGGTTCGCCCGCCACACTGTCAGCACCCGGGGGAAGTTCGCGGGGTCGTCGGGGTCCTCGCAGGCGAACCGCAGCCGCCCGGCCTCGAGCTCGTCCACGACGTGCTGTGCGGGCTCCTTGCCCTGCGCGCGGGCCTCATCGACGAGGTCGAGCGGGTTGCGATCGAACGTCGGGTAGGAGGGCATCCACCCGCGCCGGGCCGACTCCACGAGGCAGTCGGCGGTGGTGCGCCCGGCGAACGCGCCCTCGGCGAGCGGGCTGGCCAGCGCGTCGGCGGGCAGCCCGTCGTAGCGCCACTGGTCCGTCGCGAGGTACCAGAACGCCGTGCTGATCATGTGGCGCGGCGGGCGCGACCAGTCCAGGCCGTTGGCGTACTGCGCCCACCCGGTGACGGGCCGGCACTTCTCCTGCCCGACGTAGTGCGCCCAGCCGCCGCCGTTGACGCCCTGGCAGCCGGTCATCGTCACCAGGGCGAGGAACGCGCGGTAGATCGTGTCGGAGTGGAACCAGTGGTTGGTCCCGGCGCCCATGAGGATCATCGAGCGCCCACCCGACGCCTCGGCGTTCGCGGCGAACTCCCGTCCGATCCGCTCCGCCGTCGCCGCGGGCACCGAGGTGATCTCCTCCTGCCACGCGGGGGTGCCCGGGCTGGTCGGGTCGTCGTAGCCCGTGGGCCAGTCGCCCGGCAGCCCGTCGCGCCCCACGCCGTACTGCGCGAGCATCAGGTCGAACACCGTGGTGACCAGGTGGCCGCCGATCCGCCGCACCGGCACGCCGCGCCGCACGATCCCGGCGCCGCCCTGGTGCTCGTCGCCGGGCCGCGGCGCCACGTCGAAGCGCGGCAGGTCGATGGAGACGGCGGCGCCGTCCCAGTCCGCCGCGTCGGCCACCGACAGCACGGGGTCGATGTCCCCGAGGTCGAGGTTCCACCGCCCCGCCTGCTCCGGGTCGAACCGGTGCCCGAGCGTCCCCGGCGGGACGACGGCCTCGCCCGAGGCGCCCAGGACGACCGTCTGGAACGCCGCGTCGCGGTCCGTGCTGGGGGTGGGGAGCAGGTCGCCGGTGAGGAACTTGTCCGGCACCCAGCCGTCCTCGCGCGCCTTGAGCCGCACCAGGTGCGGCGCGTCGGTGAACCGCGTCATGTACGACGCGAACTGCTCGGTGCGGCGGTCGACCAGGAACTCGCGCAGGATGACGTGCCCCATCGCGATCGCCAGCGCGCCGTCCGTGCCGGGGTGGGGCGCCAGCCACTCGTCCGCGAACTTGCTGTTGTCGGCGTAGTCCGGCGAGACGGTGACGACCTTCTGCCCGCGGTACCGGGCCTCCGTCATGAAGTGCGCGTCGGGCGTGCGGGTCACGGGGACGTTCGAGCCCCACATCATCAGGTAGCTCGCGTTCCACCAGTCGGCGGACTCCGGGACGTCGGTCTGGTCGCCGAAGACCTGCGGCGAGGCGACCGGCAGGTCGGCGTACCAGTCGTAGAACGACAGCATCGTGCCGCCCAGCATCGACACGAACCGTGAGCCGGCCCCGTGCGAGACCATCGACATCGCGGGGATGGGGGAGAAGCCCGCGATCCGGTCGGGCCCGTGCTCCTTGATGGTGTGGACGTGCGCGGCGGCGACGATCTCAGCCGCCTCGTCCCACGTCGCACGGACCAGGCCGCCCTTGCCACGCGCCGACTTGTAGGCCTTCGCGGTCGCGGGGTCGGATGTGACCTCAGCCCACGCCAGCACCGGGTCGCCGGTGCGCTGCTTGGCCTCGCGGTAGGCCTGCAGCAGCACGCCGCGCACATACGGGTAGCGGATGCGCGTGGGGGAGTAGGTGTACCAGGAGAACGCGGCGCCGCGCGGGCAGCCCCGGGGCTCGTACTCGGGGGAGTCCGGGCCGACCGACGGGTAGTCGGTCTGCTGTGTCTCCCACGTGATGATGCCGTCCTTGACGTACACCTTCCACGAGCACGACCCCGTGCAGTTCACGCCGTGCGTGGAGCGCACCACCTTGTCGTGCGACCACCGGTCGCGGTAGAACGCGTCGCCCTGGCGGCCGCCCTGGAGGAAGACGGCGCGGAGGTCCTCGGAGACCTCGCCGCGGCGCAGGTGCGAGCCGAGGCGCAGCAGCCGGTCGACGGCGGCGTTGTCCGTGCCGGCGGCGCGCGGCGATTCGGTGGGTGTGGGCATGGCTCCTCGTTCTCAGCTCGGGCGACGTGCGCCGGGCCGCGCGTAGTTGGACCAGGTCAGCCAGGTGCACAGCGCGAAGTACGCCGCAGCGCCGATGAAGAACGCCCGCGGGCTCCACACGGACAGGGCCATGCCCACGAGGAACGGCCCGAATGCCGCGATGGCGGACGTGAAGCCGATGACGCCACCGGCCTGCCGGCGGTCGAAGATCATGGGCATCTGCTTGAACGTCCCCGCGTTCCCGATGCCCGCGAACGTGAAGATGGCCAGCATCCCCGCCAGGAACCAGGTGAACTGGCCGACGTCGTGCGGATCCAGGAAGAACAGCGTGAACGCCGTGCTCGCGGTCATGCCGATGCCCGCCACGAGCGTCCACACCGCGCCGCCGAACCTGTCGCACAGCGGCCCCCACGCCGCCCGGGTGACCGACCCGAGCAGCGGGCCGAGGAACGCGAACTTCAGCGGGTCGGGGGCGTCGGCGAAGTGGCCGTACTCGTTGAGGATCAGCAGGCCGAGCTGCGCGGCGAAGCCCGAGAACGCCCCGAACGTCATCGTGTAGATCGCCGTCATGAGCCACGTGTCGCGGTTGGAGAAGATGTCCAACTGCTGCCGGAAGTTCGCTGTGACGGGCACGCGGCGCAGGAACAGCGCGGCCATCACGATGCCGGCCACGACCCACGGGATGAGCACCAGCCCGGCGTTGTGCAGCCACAGCTGCCCGCCGTCGACGGTGGTCTGCGGGGTGAGCGCCGCCGTGCCGAGCAGGCCGAAGCCGACCACCCACGGCACCAGGAACTGGATGAGGCTGACCCCGAAGTTGCCCAGGCCCGCCTGGAGCCCCAGCGCGGTGCCGGACATCCGCCGGGGGAAGAAGTAGCTCGTCGACGGCATGAAGCCGGCGAACGCGCCACCGCCGATCCCGGTGGCGGCGGCCAGCAGGATGAGGACGCTGTAGGGGGTCGTGGCGTCACGAACGGCGAGGGCCCAGCCGATCATCGGGATCAGCAGCAGCGTCGCGCTGCCCCCGACCAGCGTCCGGGTGCCGAGCACCGGCGGCAGGAACATGAACACCAGGCGCATGAGCCCACCGGCCAGGCCCGGCACCGCGACGAGCCAATAGAGCTGGCCCGCGCTGAGGTCGAAGCCGATCATCGTGAGCCGCGGGGCGATCGCGGACACCAGGTACCAGACGGCGAACGCGAGGGTCAGGTTGTACGTGGTGATCGACAGCGTCCGCCACGCCAGCCGGCGGTCCCAGGTCTCCGCGTTCTCGGGATCCCAGCTGGTCAGATCACGGGTCGTGCTCGTCTGTGCGGCCATCTGCAACTCCCTTGTGGCGGCAGCCGTCCTGGTCCGGTCGGGGCCAGGATGGCGTGACGCTCAGACGGGGTGCGAACCCGTAGACCGTGGAAATTCCGGCGGCTGATCGGTACGCCCAGGGCAGGCGCCGCCTCGCCGTAGACGTGCAGGCGATGCTCCGTTATCCATCTTTAGCGCATGAGCGAGTGATAACTTCGGGACGTGGCAACAGATGACCAGGTGACTCAGGCGGCGCGCGCGGACACTGCGCCGGTGTGGCCGCGCCTGGAATGGGAGGAACTCCCGTGGCAGTCCGCGCTGCCGCCGGATCTGCTGTCGCGCTCGGCGCGGGAGCAGATGTCGCAGCCTTATCGGGCCGCGGTCACACCCGAGATCGCCGACCTCGATCTCCGTCTGCCGCGGGAGACCGCCGCCGCCGGCGAAGAGGCCTCGGCCCTCATCCGCGACTTCGACGTCGAGCTCGGCAGCGACGTCGCGCCGTTCGCCGCGATCCTGCTGCGGTCAGAGTCGGCGTCGTCGTCGCAGATTGAGAACCTCACCTCGGGAGCCAAGCAGATTGCCCTCGCAGAGCTGGGCGAAGAGGCGAAGCGGAACGCCACACAGATCGTCGGCAACGTCCACGCCATGCAGGCCGCCACCCGTCTGTCCGAGCATCTCGACGCACGGTCGATCCTCGAGATGCACCGCACCCTGATGGAGGCCATCGAACCGAGCATCGCGGGCACGTGGCGGACCCAGCAGGTGTGGATCGGTGGCGGCGGGTATTCCCCGCACAGGGCCGCCTACGTCCCTCCGCGCGCTGACCGGGTCCCCGCGGCCATCGAGGACCTGGTCGCGTTCGCCGCCCGAGAGGACATGCCTGCGTTGCAGCATGCGGCGATCGCCCACGCCCAGTTCGAGACCGTCCACCCGTTCCCCGACGGCAACGGCCGCATCGGGCGCGCGCTGATCCACGCGCTGCTGCGTCATCGTGCGCTGACCAGGCTGGTCACGGTGCCGGTCTCTGCAGGCCTACTGGTCGACACGCAGGGGTATTTCGACGCGTTGACCGCCTACCGACAGGGAGACCCGGCGCCGATCGTCGACGCGATGGCACAGGCGGCCTTCGACGCTGTGGCCAATGGCCGACTTCTGGCAGGCGACCTGCGTCACGCGCGCAAGGGCTGGGCGTCGACGGTCAGGGCACGAGCCGACTCGACGGTGTGGCCGCTCATGGATCTGGTCCTTCGCCAGCCGGTCGTCAACACCGCAGTGGTGCAGCGCGAGTTGGGCGTCTCGCACACCAACGCGATGAAGGCGATCAATCGACTCGCCGAGGCCGGGGCGCTCGAGGAGGTGGGTGGCAGGCGCCGGTCGATCCTGTGGCAGTCCAGCGAGGTGCTCCGGGCGCTCGACGCGTTCGCCGCCCGCGCGGGGCGACGTCAACTCGGGGCGCCCTGACACGGCGAGCCGGAGCTAGATCAGCGGCCTCCGCTCGATCTGCTCGAAAGCGGCGGATGCGTCCGCCCTGCGCTCCCACAGCCGCACCTCGCCCGCGGCGAGCGACGCCGACACATCGACGATCCGCTGGTTGCTGCTGCCCCGGAACTGCAGCCCCGGGTCGCGCAGCTCGCGGCGGAACGGCCCGTCCACCAGCACGTCCACCTCGTGCAGCAGCGCGACCTTGTCGTCGCTATCGGCGAGCAGCTCCTCGAACGTGTAGCCCGACCACGCCCACACGTCCTTGGCGTGGCCGAGCTCCCGGCGCATGCGCGCGATCAGCCGCAGGCACACGCCGGTGTTGAGGAACGGCTCGCCGCCCAGCAGCGTCAACCCCTGCACCGACTCGTGGCGCAGATCCGCCAGGATCCGGTCCTCGAGCTCGTCGGTGTAGGGCCGGCCGTAGCGGAAGCTCCACGTGGCCTCGTTGAAGCAGCCCTCGCAGGCGAACAGGCAGCCGCTGACGTACAGGCTGCACCGCACGCCCTCGCCGTCGACGAACTGGAAGGGCTTGTAGTCCCCGACATGGTCCTGGCTGAGCTTCTCAGACAGCCACTCGCGGGGGAGCGGGGTCCGCACCTCAGGCCTGGTCGGGCATGTGCTTGACCCGCGAGGCGATCTCGGTGTGCCGGCCGTGCACCATGGGCCGAGCCTGCGGGTTTCCGAGGTAGCCGCAGGTGCGCTTGACGACGTCGCAGGTCAGCGGGTCGGCGTTGCCGCACTCGGGGCACTCGAAACCGCGTGCCGTCGCGTCGAAGTCGCCCGAGTAGCCGCAGGCGTAGCACCTGTCGATCGGGGTGTTGGTCCCCAGGTAGCCGACCCGGTCGTAGGCGTAGTCCCAGACCGCCTCGAGCGCCCGCGGGTTCTGCTGGAGCACCGGGTACTCGCAGTAGTGGATGAACCCGCCCGACGCGTATGCCGGGTAGTCCATCTCGAAGTCCAGCTTCTCGAACGGTGTCGGGCTCTTGCGCACGTCGTAGTGGAAGCTGTTCGTGTAGTAGTCCTTGTCGGTGATGTCCTCCACGGACCCGAACTTCGCCTTGTCGAGGCGGCAGAACCGGTCCGTGAGGCTCTCGCTCGGCGTCGAGTACACGCTGAACTGGTAGCCGTTCTCCCGGCTCCACGCGCTCGTGCTGGAGTGCAGGGTCCGCAGGATGTCGAGCGTGAACTCCTTCGCCTCGGGGTTGCCCTCCCACGCGCCGCCGAAGAACGCCGCCGCGACCTCGTACAGGCCGATGAAGCCGAGTGACACCGTCGCGCGGCCGTCTTTGAACAGCGCGTCGACCGAGTCTCCCGCCGCGAGCCGCTCGCCGAAGGCGCCGTAGATGTAGAGGATCGGCGCGTTCTCGGGCGACGCCTCCGTGCAGCGGGCGATCCGGAAGAGCAGCGCGTCGCGGGCGATGGCCAGGCGCTCGTCGAGGATGCTCCAGAACCGCTCGGTGCTGCCCTGTGCCTCGAGTGCGATGCGCGGCAGGTTGAGCGTGACGACGCCCAGGTTCATGCGGCCCTCGGACACGTCGTTGCCGTCGGCGTCCTGCCAGCCCTGCAGGAACGACCGGCACCCCATGGGCACCTTGAAGCTGCCGGTCAGGTCGATGATCTTGTCGTAGCTCAGCACGTCCGGGTACATGCGCTTGGTCGAGCACTCGAGGGCGAGCTGCTTGATGTCGTAGTTCGGGTCGCCCTCGGCGAGGTTGAGGCCGCGCTTCAGCGTGAAGATCAGCTTGGGGAAGATCGCCGTGCGCTTCTCGCTGCCGAGCCCGTCGATGCGGATCTGCAGGATGGCCTTCTGGATCTCCCGCTCGAACCAGTTGGCGCCGAGCCCGAAGCCGAGCGACGTGAACGGCGTCTGCCCGTTGGACGTGAACAGCGTGTTGATCTCGTACTCAAGGCTCTGCATCGCGTCGTAGATGTCTTTGCGCGTGCGCTCCTCGGCGTACTGCTGGTGCAGGGACTCGTCCGCGACCCAGCGCGCGGCGTCGGCCAGGTGCTTGGCGAAGTTCCGCTCCGCGTACGGGGCCAGCAACTCGTCGATCCGGTTGGCGGAGCACCCGCCGTACTGGCTGGAGGAGACGTTCGCGATGATCTGCGAGATCTGCGCCGTGGCGGTCTGGATGGACCGGGGCGGCTCGACCTCCGCGTTGCCGATCCGGAAGCCCCTGCCGAGCATCGTCTGGAAGTCGATGAGGCAGCAGTTCGTCATCGGCGCATACGGGTGGTAGTCGAGGTCGTGGTAGTGGATGTCGCCCTTCTGGTGGGCGTTCGCCACATGCGGGGGCAGCATCTTCAAGCCGATCGCCTTGCCCACCGCGCCGGCCGTGAGGTCGCGCTGCGTGTTGAAGACGTCGCTGTCCTTGTTGGCGTTCTCGTTGACGATCGACTGGTCCTTGTCGATCAGCTTGATGATCGAGTGGTTGATGTCGGTGGCCTTGCTGCGCGCGAAGTCCCGCTGGATGCGGTAGCTGATGTACGCCTCGGCGACGGCGTACTCGCGGCTGTCGAGCAGCACATGCTCCACGACGTTCTGGATCTCGTAGATCTTCACGTCGACGCTGAACCGGGCGGCGAGCTCGCGGTTGATCCGCGCGACAAGGTCGCGCAGCGTGCGGTGGGTCAGGGGCGTGGGCTCGCCGTGGACCTCCTTGAAGGCGCGGGCCAGCGCCGCGAAGATGCGCTCGTCGTCGAACGGCAGGCGCCGCCCGTCGCGCTTGGTGACCGTCAGCCTTCCCGGGGTCGCCGGGGTCGTCGGGGCCGCGGGGGTCGTCGCGGGCGTCTCGGTCTGCAACATGCGCCGTGCCTTCCTCGGCCGTCCAGGTCCCGCCGGCGCATGCCGTCGGCCACTGCGGAGTCGTGCCCGGCAGTGCGCGCCGACGGCCGCTGGCGTGTCCTGGGAGAGGAGCGCACCGCGGGTCGAACGACAAGATGTGGTGTTCGTGTGGATCCCCGACACTAGATCTTGTGATCTCCGACGGAGGGGGCCGTAGGTCCCAGCCAACCGTCGCGCACGCGTGAGAGCGCCCGGAGCACGTCTCGCCGCAGATGCGCACAGACACTTCACGGGATCTTCCGCCATACCCGCGGCGCCTTCCGTGGCGGTCGCCTAGGTTCGGCCCGTGATCGCACGCCGCCCACGGCCGGAACCAGGTCCCGCGCCGCACCATGCGCGGCGGGCGCGTGGCCATGCGGTGACCCGCGGCGTGGCGCTGGGGCTCACCGCTGTGCTGGTGGCGACCGCCGGCGTGGTGGCGGGGGTCGCGGCTCGGCTAGGCGGCAACGTGCAGCACATCGACCTCGGCGGCATGGTCGCCGAGCCGTCGTCCGCGCCCAGCAGCACCGGGCTCGACGATCCGGGCGCGGGCTCCGCGGTCATGATCCTGCTGCTCGGCTCGGACCAGCGCGACGGCGCCAACGCCGAGATCGGCGGCGACGCCGACACGATGGCCTCCGACACCGTGATCGTGGCTCACATCTCCGCCGACCGGCGGCGCGCCGAGCTCGTGTCCATCCCGCGCGACTCGATGGTCCGCATCCCCGCGTGCTCCGCTGTTGACGGGTCGACGTCCCGGCCCCAGGAGCGCGCGCAGTTCAACGAGGCATTCAGCATCGGATGGGATCTCGGTGGCGACATCGCCACCGCGGCGGCGTGCGCCTGGAGCACCGTGCAGGAGAACACGGGCGTGCGGATCGACCACGTGGCCGTCGTCGACTTCGCGGGGTTCCAGCAGATGATCGACGCGATCGATGGGGTGGACATCTGCATCCCCACCGCGATGAAGGACCGCTACACGGGGCTCGACTTGGGGCCCGGCGAGCAGCACCTGGACGGCGTCGTGGCCACCCAGCTCGCCCGCTCCCGGCACATCGAGGGGACCGACGGCTCGGACCTGAACCGCATCGGCAACCAGCAGCGCCTGCTCTCGGCGGTGCTGGGCGAGGTGATGGCGAAGAACGTCCTGACCGACGTCCCCGAGCTGCTCTCGTTCCTGTCGGCCGCGACCAGCTCGCTCACGACCGACAACCAGTTGTCCGTGCAGCGGATAGCCGGGCTCGCCTACAGCCTGCGCGGCCTCGAGAGGGCGCAGATCACGTTCATGACGATCCCCAACGGTTCGGACCCCGCCGACCGCAACCGGGTCGTGTGGGCCGACGACGCTGACGCCGTGTGGGCCGCGATGGCCCAGGACCTGCCGATCGTGCCCGTCCAGGACGTCTCCGCCGCGCCGGCCCCCGACGCGGCGCCGGTGACGACACCTCCGACAGCGCCCGGGACGGCGGCCACGGCAGGGCCCACCAC
>JAEWEI010000126.1 GCA_023389545.1 Actinomycetes bacterium
GATGCCGTCCTCGACGAGCATCTGCTCGAAGATCGGCGTCTGCCGCATGAACTGCGCGTACTCCTGCGGGGTGCAGAACCCCATGACCCGCTCGACGCCCGCCCGGTTGTACCAGGACCTGTCGAACAGCACGATCTCCCCGGCGGCGGGCAGGTGCTCGATGTACCGCTGGTAGTACCACTGGGTGCGCTCGCGCTCGGTGGGCGTGGGCAGCGCCGCGATCCGCGCGACCCGGGGGCTCAAGTACTCGGTGATCCGCTTGATGGTGCCGCCCTTGCCGGCCGCGTCCCGCCCTTCGAAGACCACGACGATGCGCGCCCCTGTCGCCTGCGCCCAGAGCTGCAGCTTCACCAGCTCCGCCTGCAGCCGGAAGAGCTCGGCCTCGTAGACGGCGTTCGAGATCTTCGCCGGGCGCGCGACCGCGCCCTTCAGCTTCTTGCTGGGCTTCTTCGCCCGGCTCTGCTGCGCGGTGGTGGACGCGTCGCCCGACATCTTCGTCATGTCCGCAAAGTACCGCTGGCGGCGGCCCGACGCAGGACCCAGGCGTCGGCGGACCCGGCGAGCAGCGCGCCCACGCCGTAGGCGGGCAGGTCGTGGGCGGCGAACGTGGAGCCGAGCACGTACCGGGCCGGGGCGAACGCGTCGACCAGCTGCGCGGGCACGCCGGTGAGCTGCGCGAACTCGATGACGGCGCAGATCCCGATCGTCACGCCTGCCAGCGCCAGGACCGGCCACGCCGGGCGCGCCACGCCGAGCAGCACGTACACCAGCACCGCGTACAGCGCCGCGCCCAGCAGGTCGCCCGCGAGGCTGTCCACGGCCCGGGTGGCCACGAGCCCCGTGCCGATGACGACGGGCACGAGCAGCATGAGCGCCGCTCGGCGGCGTGGGGCACGGGGCACATGGGCATCCTAGGGCGACGGCTCCCGCCGGCGACGCGCGAGAGGTGCGGGTCCCGTGCAGGTCGCGTGCGCCTTCAGGAGCGGACGGCCTCGATCTCAGCGACGCGGAACCCCTCAGCCGCGCTGCCCGCGAGCGCCATCTCGAGGGTCACGGGGGGCTCGATGTTCACACCGGGCCACGAGCAGACGAGGCCGGGCAGAGCCGTCCCGCTGCCCTCTGCGCAGCCGTTGAACGTCATCTCAGGCTCAGCGGCGGCGAACGGCAGCGCGTCGGTCACGCCCTGGGCGCCGTATGCGCTCTCGAGCGCGTCGTCGTCGGTGATCCACGCCCGGTACACGCACATGGCCGCCTGCGCGGCGCCCACCGGGTCCGTCGGCTCCATCGGGCACTCGATGTCGGGCGGAGGCGGCGAGGTCCGCGCGGGCGCCGGGGAACGACGAAGGCCCGATCCCCCAGGGGACCGGGCCTTGTGCGGTGCCCGCGAAAGGACTCGAACCTTCGACCTTCTGCTCCGGAGGCAGACGCTCTATCCACTGAGCTACGCGGGCGTGCGCCGCTTGCTGGCGCAGGTCCCGAGACTACCAGCAACCAGGGCCTGGACCGCCAACCGATCTGGTCAGGACACGTCGATGAGGCGTGAGAGGTAGGTGTCGACCTCGGTCATCGCCGCGACGTCGTCACCGTCCGTGATGGCGGTGACGAGGTCGTCGTGGCCCGGGTCGTCATCGACCGGGCGCTCGAAGTTGAAGCGGATGTTCTCGGTGATCGCGTCGAGCAGGCTCTCGTAGAGCGAGAGCAGCACGGGGTTGTGCGCGGCGCGGGCGATCGCCAGGTGGAGGGCCAGGTCGGAGGCCACCATCGCGTCCAGGTCGCCGAGCGAGTAGGCGGTGGCGCGCTGGTCCCGGAGCTGCTCGAGTGCGACGACATCGGCGGTGGTGCGCCGCCGGGCGGCGAGCCGGGCGGCCTCCACCTCGAGGCTGCGCCGGACCTCGACCACGTCGCGCTGGTGCGCGTCGGCGATCTGGCGGCCCATCGTGACGGCCAGCTCGGAGGTGGACAGCACGTACGTGCCGGAGCCCTGGCGGCGGGCGAGGAGCCCGGCGTGCACGAGCGACTGCACCGCCTCACGGACCGTGTTGCGGCCCACGCCGAGTAGTTCGGCGAGCGCCGGCTCGGGCGGGATGCGGGTGCCGACGGGCCACCGCCCGGAGGTGATGCGCTCGCGGATCCCATCGACGGCGGTGTCGATCAGCCCTGTGCGTCGCCGCATGTGTGGAGTCCTCCCTCATCGTCGCCCTGGCCGGGGCGACAGCTGTGCGGACGTCGTTGTCGGCACGTGGTCGGAGCAGTCAACACCGCCGACGAGGTCGGCCGCCAGACCAACGTCCCATGTCTGCGCAGGTCCGGCCACGCGAGGGGCCCGGACACAGGCCGCAAAGGCGGCATCGTGCGCGGCGGATATCCGTGCGGGGCATCAGGCGGCGCTCGCTACCCTGGTGTCGTGACTCCTGCTGAGCTCTCTGCTGCCCTCCGTGAGGCCCTCGTGGCCGCGGTCGCCGACGGCGCCTTCGCCCTCGACCCCGCCGACATCCCCGCCACCGTCCACGTGGAGCGACCCCGGCAGCGCGAGCACGGGGACTGGGCGACGAACGTCGCGATGCAGCTCGGCAAGAAGGCGGGCACGAACCCGCGCGCGTTCGCGGAGGAGCTCGCCAACCGCCTCAAGGCGGCGCCCGGCGTCGCGAAGGTCGATGTCGCTGGCCCCGGCTTCCTCAACATCACACTCGACACCGCTGCCGCTGGCGAGCTCGCGCGCAGCGTCGTCGACGCCGGATCCGCCTATGGTCGCTCCAAGGCGCTCGCGGGCGAGAAGATCAACCTCGAGTTCGTCTCCGCGAACCCGACGGGCCCCATCCACATCGGCGGGGTGCGCTGGGCGGCCGTGGGCGACAGCCTGGCGCGTGTGCTGCAGGCCGCGGGCGCTGACGTGACGCGCGAGTACTACTTCAACGACCACGGCTCGCAGATCGACCGCTTCGCGCAATCGCTGCTGGCGCGCGCTCTCGGCCGCCCTGCCCCCGAGGACGGCTACGGCGGGCAGTACATCAGCGACATCGCCGACGCGGTCATCGCACAGGCGGACGCCGCGGGCGAGCCGGACCCGCGCACCCTGCCCGAGGCCGAGGCGCAGGAGGTCTTCCGCAGCCGCGGCGTCGAGCTCATGTTCGGCGAGATCAAGGCCAAGCTGCACGACTTCCGCGTCGACTTCGACGTGTACTTCCACGAGGACTCGCTGCACGAGTCCGGCGCCGTGGACCGCGCCGTCGAGCGGCTGCGCGAGCTGGGCCACATCTTCGAGGCCGATGGCGCGCTGTGGCTGCGGACCACGGACTTCGGTGACGACAAGGATCGCGTCATCATCAAGTCCGACGGCGAGGGCGCCTACATCTCCGGCGACCTCGCGTACTACCTCGACAAGCGCGAGCGCGGCTTCGACCGGGCGATCATCATGCTCGGGGCCGACCACCACGGGTACATCGGCCGCATGATGGCCATGGTCGCGGCCTTCGGGGACACCCCGTGGGTCAACCTGGAGATCCTCATCGGCCAGATGGTCAACCTGATGCGCAACGGCGAGCCGGTGCGCATGTCCAAGCGCGCGGGCACGATCGTCACCATCGACGACCTGGTGGACGCGGTGGGCGTCGACGCGGCCCGGTACTCCCTGGCCCGCTCCGCCGCGAACTCGAGCCTGGACATCGACCTGGACCTGCTGGTCACGGCCTCGAACGACAACCCCGTCTACTACGTGCAGTACGCGCACGCCCGGACGGTCAACGTGGCGCGCAACGCCGCCGACTCCGGGGTGCGGCGCGAGGACGGCTTCGACGCCGCGCTGCTCGACCACCCGTCCGAGACGGTGCTGCTGGGCTCGCTCGCGGAGTTCCCGCGCATCATCGCCCAGGCCGCGGAGCTGCGTGAGCCGCACCGCGTCGCGCGCTACCTCGAGGAGCTCGCGGGCAGCTACCACAAGTGGTACGACCAGCGCCGCGTCACCCCGTTCGGCGACGAGGAGGTCACGGATGTGCACCGCACGCGCCTGTGGCTCAACGACGCGACCCGCCAGGTGCTCGCCAACGGCCTGGACCTGCTCGGTGTGAGCGCCCCGGAGCGGATGTGAGCACGCCCGCCGGCGCGGCGACCGGGGTCACCCTGGGCCCGCCGTGGCCGATCAGCGCGGCGCGCACGCCGGACGGCGCGCTCAGTGTGGCCGGGCTCGACCTGCGCGCGCTGGCCGCCGAGCACGGCACCCCCGCCTACGTGCTCGACGAGGCGGACTTCCGCTCCCGGGCACGCGCCTATCGCGAGGCCTTCCAGGCGGCGTTCGCCGCAGTCGGCACAGGCGTCGACGTGTACTACGCCGGCAAGGCGTTCCTGTCCGTTGCCGTCGCGCGCTGGGCGCATGAGGAGGGCCTGCGGGTCGACACCGCCACCGGCGGCGAGCTCGCGGTGGCCTTGCGCGCCGGGATCCCCGGCGCGGACATCGGACTGCATGGCAACAACAAGTCCGACGCCGAGATCGACCGGGCCCTGGAGGCGGGGGTCGGGCGCATCATCATCGACTCGCTCGGCGAGGTGGAGCGCGTCGCGGCGGCGGTGCGCGCCCGGGGCGGCGAGCCCGCCCCCGTGATGGTGCGGGTGACCACCGGCGTGCACGCTGGCGGCCACGAGTACATCTCCACCGCGCATGAGGACCAGAAGTTCGGCCTGTCGATGGCCGCGGCGCACGACGGCGCGCCGAGCCCCGCGCTCACCGCGCTGCGCTCGGTGCTCGACCACCCCGAGTTGCGCCTGCTGGGCATCCACTCCCACATCGGCTCGCAGATCCTGGACCCGTCCGGGTTCGAGGTCGCCGCGCACAAGGTCATGGGCCTGCGCGCGGAGCTCTTCGCGCAGACCGGCTTCCTGGCGCCCGAGGTGGACCTGGGCGGCGGCTTCGGCATCGCCTACCTGCCGCAGGACGTGCCGCTCGACCCCGTGCGGTTGGCGAAGGACCTCGCCTCCGCGGTCCAGGGCGCCTGCACCGGGCACGGCACGCCGCTGCCCCGGATCTCGATCGAGCCGGGCCGCGCGATCGTGGGACCCAGCATGCTCACGCTGTACACGGTCGGCACGGTCAAGGACGTGACGGTCGGCGACGGGCCTGAGCCGTTCACCCGGCGCTACGTGTCGGTGGACGGCGGGATGAGCGACAACCTGCGGCCCGCGCTGTACGGCGCGCAGTACCACGCCGAGCTCGCCTCCCGCGTGGGAGACGAGGACCCGGTGCTGGCTCGTGTGGTGGGCAAGCACTGCGAGAGCGGCGACATCGTCGTGCACGAGGTGCGCCTGCCCGGGGACGTCCGCACGGGCGACCTGCTGGCCGTGCCCGCCACGGGCGCCTACGGGCGGTCGATGGCCTCGAACTACAACCACGTGCCGCGCCCGCCCGTAGTGGCGGTCAGCGGGGGATCGGCACGGGTGATCGTGCGGCGGGAGAGCGAGGCGGACCTGCTCGCGCTCGACCTGGGCTGACGCGCCCGGGGCCGCCACGCCCAGCACCCGGACCCGCGTCCGGGCGCAGGTGGCGGCGCACTACCCTGAGGGCGCCGAGCGACGAACTCGCTCGCTTCCGACCCCCCGGTCTTGCACCGGCCCCCGAAGGAGGCGCCCAACCGTGGCAGTGCCCCAGCAGCCCCGACCTGAGTCCGCAGCGTCTGAGCCGGCGTCGACGTCGACCGAGGCCACGCAGACGGAGGGCGCCCGAACGCTGCGCGTCGCGGTGCTCGGCTGCGGCGTCGTCGGCACGGAGGTCGTCCGACTCCTCACCACGCAGGCGACCGACCTCGCGGCACGGGTGGGCGCCCCGCTCGAGCTCGCGGGCATCGCGGTGCGCGACACGTCCATCGAGCGCGACCCGGTCGTGGACCGAGCGCTCCTGACGGACGACGCCGAGGGCCTCGTCGAGCGAGCCGACGTGGTCGTCGAGGTGATGGGCGGCATCGAGCCCGCCCGCTCGCTGCTGCTGCACGCCATCAAGCACGGCGCGGCTGTGGTC
>JAEWEI010000174.1 GCA_023389545.1 Actinomycetes bacterium
TGCCCGGCGCCCTGCTCGTGCCGCACCAGGATGTGGCGGAGCCTGGTCGAGTCCATCAGCGGGTCGTAGGTGGGCAGGATCGCGCCGCCGGGGATGCCGAAGACGACGTCGACCCCGGCCTCCTCAAGGGAGCGGACGATCGACTGGGCGCCCGTCACCTGCTCCGGCGCGACAACGGCCTGCGGAGCAGGCTGCTGGGCGCTGGCGAGCCGCGGCTCGACAGTGGCGCGCACCGAGGCCGGCGTGGCGGCCGTCGTGCGTTGAGGTGCGGGGTGAGTGCCCTGGACCATCGTTTCTCCCTGGCGTCTGTGCTGAGCTGGGTGCTGCTGTCGATCACTGCCGCTCGCACGGTGGCCCGTGCGCCTGGCATAGAAAAACCCCTCGGGCCCGGAGGGGCTGGACGAGGGGTGCGCGCGCTGACGAGACCTGTGACGAAGGTGGCCTCAGCCGGCGCGCCCAGGAAGTACTACGAGGAGGATCGTCTGCACGGTCAGGACTGTACGCCGGTCCGTCGTCGAATGTCACGCCCTCCCCTGGGCGTCTCACATCGTGGTGCACGAGTCCATTTTCCGGACACTGTCCCACAGTCACCAGCGCAGATGGTCGCCCGCCTCAGGCGAGCACCGCGCCCACCGAGGCGGACTGCACCAGCCTGACGTACTTGCCCAGCACCCCTCGCGTGTAGCGCGGAGGCAACGGCGCCCAGCCCACGGCGCGCTCCGCGAGCTCCGCCGGCGGGACCAGCAGCTCCAGCGTCGCGTTCGCCACGTCCAAGCGGATGCGGTCGCCGTCCCGGACGAACGCGATCGGCCCCGCGTCCACCGCCTCCGGCGCCACATGTCCCACGCACAGCCCGGTGGTCCCGCCGGAGAACCGCCCGTCCGTCAGCAGCAGCACGTCCTTGCCCAGCCCCGCGCCCTTGATGGCGCCGGTGATGGCCAGCATCTCCCGCATCCCCGGGCCACCCTTCGGCCCCTCGTAGCGGATCACCACCACGTCGCCCGCCACGATCGTGCCGTCCTCCAGGGCGTCCATCGCCGCCCGCTCCCGGTCGAAGACCCGGGCCGTGCCCTCGAACACGTCGGAGTCGAAGCCCGCCGACTTCACCACCGCGCCCTCCGGCGCCAGCGAGCCCCGCAGGATGGTGATCCCGCCGGAGCGGTGGATCGGGTCGCCCATCGCCCGCAGGATCTTGCCGTCCGGGTCGGGAGGCGCGATGTCCGCGAGGTTCTCCGCGACGGTCCGGCCTGTGACGGTGAGGCAGTCGCCGTCCAGCAGGCCCGCGTCGAGCAGCGCCTTCATCACCACCGGCACGCCGCCCACCCGGTCGACGTCGCTCATCACGTACCTGCCGAACGGCTTCAGGTCGCCCAGGTGCGGCACCCGCGCCGCCACCCGCGCGAAGTCGTCGAGCGTCAGGTCGACCTCGGCCTCATGCGCGATGGCCAGCAGGTGCAGCACCGCGTTCGTCGAGCCGCCGAAGGCCATCACCACGGCGATCGCGTTCTCGAAGGCGGGCTTGGTCATGATCTGCCGGGCGGTGATCCCCCGCCGCAGCAGCTCGACGACGGCCCCCCCGGACTGCCGGGCGAACACGTCCCGGCGCCGGTCCACCGCTGGCGGCGCCGCAGAGCCGGGCAGCGACATGCCCATCGCCTCGGCCACCGAGGCCATCGTGTTCGCCGTGTACATCCCCCCACAGGCGCCCTCGCCGGGGCAGATCGCGCGCTCGATGCGGCCCACGTCCTCCCGGCTCATCAGCCCCCGGGCGCACGCCCCCACCGCCTCGAAGGCGTCGATGATCGTGACGTCCTTCTCGGTGCCGTCCTCCAAGGTGACGAACCCCGGCAGCGTGGAGCCGGCGTACAGGAACACATTGGCGAGATCGAGCCGCGCGGCGGCCATCAGCATGCCCGGCAACGACTTGTCGCAGCCGGCGAGCAGCACCGAGCCGTCCAGCCGCTCGGCCTGCATCACCACCTCCACCGAGTCCGCGATGACATCGCGGCTCACCAGGGAGAAGTGCATGCCCTCATGGCCCATCGAGATGCCGTCGGACACCGAGATGGTGCCGAACTCCAGCGGGAACCCGCCCGCCTCGTGCACGCCCTCCTTGACGGCCTTGGCCAGCCGGTCGAGGGACAGGTTGCACGGCGTGATCTCGTTCCACGAGCTCCCCACGCCGATCTGCGGCTTGGCGAAGTCCTCGTCGCCGAGGCCGACGGCGCGCAGCATCCCGCGAGCCGCTGTGGCCTCCAGCCCGTCAGTGACCTGACGGGACCGTGGCTTGATGTCGGCGCCGCTCGCCGTGGCGCCGGCCGGGCTCTCGGGGGCAGTGGGCATCCTCGGAGTGTGGCGCCGTCAGTCCCTGGCCTGCCAGGTGCACACGCACACCTCGTTGCCCTCCGCGTCGGCCAGCACCCAGAACGCCGGCGCGCGCTCGTCGCTCACCACGTGCCCACCGGCGGCGACCGCGTCCGCGACCCGTCGCTCCGCCACGTCGTGCGGCACCGTGACGTCCAGGTGGATGCGGTTGCGCTGCGGGCGCGGCTCATCCATCTGCTGGAACCAGATCGCCGGGCCGAGACCCGCCGGGTCCTCGAGCGCCTCGGTCGATCCGGGGGCGTCGCGGTACGCGAAGACCGCGCGCCAGAACGGGAGGACCGCGGGGATGTCGAGGGCGTCGACGGCGATCTCGGTGACCCCCAGCACCGGGACCTCGGACTCGATGCCCAGCTCGTCGGCGATCTGGCTGATCACCGCCGCGAGCGCGACGTCCCGCTCGCTGACGCCGTGCACGTCGTGGCTCGTGAGCACCACGCGCAGGCGGTCGTAGGTCAGATGCAGGTCCGGGTGGTGCTGCACGGCCTCGGCCGCGATGGTGATGCGCTGGGCGAGCAGGAAGCCCCGCGAGAACGTCTCCGTGCGGAACGAGGCGTGGATCGTGTGCAGGAGCACGCGCCAGTGGCGCGTGTCGGTGCGGGCTGTCACGTCGGCGTGGGTCAGCAGATCGCTCATGGGCACAGCGTGGCGCCGGGCGCCGACATGTGCCTGTCGACGCCCGGCGCAGCATGGTTCCTCAGCGCACCGAGACGGAGGTCCAGCGCTCGCTGCTGGTGTCCACCCGGTGCACGGGCCCGGTGAGCGTGGTCCGCGCCTCAGTCTCGCGCTCAGCGCACGAGGGCCCGACCCACAGCTCCAGGTCCCCCGGCTCGACGATCCGGGCCAGGTCGCGGCCCGAGAACGCCAACCGCGCCGGCGGCACCGAGAAGGACACCACCACGGACTCGCCCGGCTCCAGCCGCACCCGCTGGTACCCGACGAGCTGCGCCACCGGCCGTGTCACCGAGCCGACGACGTCGCGGGCGTAGAGCTGCACCACGTCCTCCCCGGCCCGCTCGCCCGTGTTGGTGACCCGGACGCTCGCCTCGACGGGCGCGCCGGTGGCCACCTGTGCCGGGACCTGGAGGTCCGAGCGGGCGAACGTGGTGTACGAGAGCCCGTGCCCGAACGGAAGCGCGGGCGTGCTGCGCAGGTTCGTCACGTCCCCGTTCCCGCCCAGCTGCGGGTGCAGGTACGTGTACGGCTGGGCGCCCGCCGAACGCGGCATGCTCACCGGCAGGCGGCCGGACGGGTTCACCCGGCCGGACAGCACCCCGGCGATGGCCGGCGCGCCCTCCTCGCCCGGGAAGAACGCCTGCACCACCGCGGCGCAGCGGTCCAGCGCCCAGTCGATCGCGTACGGCCGACCGGTGAGCAGCACCAGCACCACTGGCGTGCCAGTGGCGAGGACTGCCTCGACGAGCTCGCGCTGCACACCCGGCAGCTCGAGGTCGTCGCGATCGCATCCCTCCCCGACGGTCCCGCGGCCGAAGAGCCCGGCGTGGTCGCCGACGACGACCACGGCGACCTCGGCGGTGGCCGCCGCCGAGGTCGCCGCAGCGAAGCCCGAACGGTCGTCGTCATCGACGGCGCAGCCGCGCGCCCCGATGATCTCCGCCCCGGGCAGCTCAGTGGCGATCGCGTCGGCCACCGTCTGGATCTCGATCCCCACCTCGACGCCCGGATGGTGCGCCAGCACGTGGTTGAGGAACGAGTAGCAGCCGAACAGCGCCTCGACGCGATCGGCGTTGGGCCCGATGACCGCGACCCGTGCGGGCGCGGCCAGCGGCAGCGTGCCGTCGTTCGCGAGCAGCACGAGGGACTCCTCGGCCAGGCGCGCGGCGATCCGGCGGTGCTCCGGGCTGTCGAGGTCGACTGCCGTGGGCGGCTCGTCGTCGAACGTCGCGTCGAGCAGCCCCAGCTCCTCCTTCTGCTCGAGCGCCCGCAGCACCGCGCGGTCGACGAGCGCCTCGTCGACGCGTCCGGCCCGGACGGCCTCGGCGAGCGGCGCGAGGTACGCGTCGCCCGTCGGCAGCTCGATGTCGACGCCGGCGGCGAGGGCCAGGCCCGCCGCCTCGCCCAGGTCGGCGGCCACGGAGTGCAGCAGGTGCAGGAACGCCACACCGAAGTAGTCCGCGACCACCGGGCCGTCGAAGCCCCAGCGCTCGCGCAGGACGCCCGTGAGCAGCGCGGGGTTCGCCGCGACGGGCACGCCGTCGATCTCGGCGTAGGAGTGCATCACCGAGCGGGCGCCGCCGTCGAGCAGCGCCATCTCGAACGGCACGAGCAGGACGTCCTCGACCTCACGGGGCCCGGCATGCACGGGGGCGAAGTTGCGCCCCGACTGCGACCCCGAGTACCCGACGAAGTGCTTGAGGGTGGCGTGCACGCCCATCGACTGCAGGCCGCGCACGTAGGACGTCCCGAGGGTCCCGACGACGTACGGGTCCTCGGAGATGCACTCGTCGACGCGCCCCCAGCGGGGGTCGCGGATGACGTCGAGCACCGGGGCGAGGCCCTGGTGGACGCCGAGCACCCGCATCGAGTCGCCGATCACGGCGCCCATCTCGGCCACGAGGTCGGGGTTGAACGCCGCGCCCCACGCCAGCGGCGTCGGGAACGTCGCGGCCCGCCAGGCCGACAGGCCCGTCAGGCACTCCTCGTGCACGAGCGCCGGGATGCCCATGCGCGTGTCGCGGACCAGCGTGCGCTGCTTCTCCCACAGCCACTGCGCCCGCTCGACGGGCTCCACCGGACGTGTGCCGTACACCCGGGTCAGGTGCCCGAGGCCGTGCCGCATCGCCTCCGTCAGGCCAAGGTCGTGGGTGAACTCACCCTGCAGCGGCGCGACCGCCTCGCCATCGGCCTTCTCCCAGAACCCCACGATCTGCGCGAGCTTCTCCTCGAGGGTCATCTGCGCGAGGAGCGCGCGCGGACGTGCGCCGACATCAGAACCAGCCAGCGGCTGCAGAACAGTCACCGAACCATCCCCTTCATTGGAGCTAACGAGCCGGAGGGGACGCTGCGAGGCGTCCACCCCGTCGAGCGGCGCGGGGCTCATCCCTTCACCGCTCCCTGCAGGCCGTTGACGATCCGCTTCTGCATGGCGAGGAAGAACACCAGCGCGGGGATCATCGCGAGCGAGGTGAACGCGAACACCCCCGCCGTGTCGGACGAGTACTCGGAGGAGTAGTCGGCGACGCCCAGCGGCAGCGTCTTCATGTCGCCCTGCAGCAGCAGGAGGGGCAGCAGGTACGCGTTCCAGGACGCGACGAACGCGAGCACGCCCACCGTCACCATGCCCGGGCCGGACAGCGGCACCAGGATCCGCCAGAAGAACCCGAGACGTGACGCGCCGTCGATCAGCGCGGCCTCCTCGAGCTCGTCAGGCAGCGCCTGCAGGAACGGCCGGAGGATGATCACGGTGGTCGGCAGCGCGAAGGCCGCCTGCGGCAGCGCCACGCCCCACCAGGTGTTGCCGAGGCCCAGGTCCTTGGTGATGAGGATGAACAGCGGGATGATCGCGACAGTCGCGGGGAACAGCAGTCCGGCCACGAAGACCAGGAAGAGCTGCTCCCGTCCGCGGAACTTGTAGCGCGCCAGGGGGTAGGCAGCCATCATGCCGAACACGACGACGATGGCCGTGGTGACCAGCGCGATGATCGTGGAGTTGAGCGTGTACTGCCAGAAGTCCGGGTTGGTCAGGACGCCCGAGTAGTTGGACAGCACCCACGGCGACGGGAGGCCGGCGGGGTTCTCCGCGAGCTGCGCGTTGGAGCGGAAGCCGCCGAACACGCCGTAGAGCACGGGCCCGAGGGTGATCGCCACGACCACGAGGGCCACGCCGTAGATGAGCGGCGAGCCGCCCCCGGGGCGCTTGATCCGCCGACGGGGCTGCTCCGGCTGCTGGGAGTGCGGCGTCGTCGACGCCGAGGTCAGGGTGCCGGCGCTCATCGTGTTGCCTTCTTCCGCGGAGCCGGGTCGTGAGTGTCACGGCGCATCACGAAGCGCTGGTAGACGAGCGCCAGGATGAGCGCGATCACGAAGAGGATCACCGATGCCGCTGACGCGATGCCGAAGTTCTGCCGCTTGGTGCCCTCGGTGATGAGGAACGTCGCCATCGTGGTCGTGGCGTTGGCCGGGCCGCCCTTGGTGAGGATCCACACCATGTCGAAGAGCTGCAGCGAGCCGATCATCGACAGGAAGCCCCAGGTGCGCATGGTCGGGCCGAGCAGCGGGATGGTGATCTTCCGCTGGATCTGCCACCAGCTCGCGCCGTCGAGCTGAGAGGCCTCGTAGAGCTCCTCGGGGACGCCCTGCAGGCCGGCGAGGAAGAGGATCACGGCCAGGCCGAGGTACTTCCAGGTGAGCACCGCGATGACGGCGATCATCGCCTTGTCGGGGGTTCCCAGCCAGCCCTGCGGCGGGCCTTCGAGCCCGATCGCGCCCAGCAGCGTGTCCACCACGCCGTAGTTGGGCTGCAGGAGCTGGAACCACACCACACCGGCGATGACCTCGGCCAAGACATAGGGCACGAAGATGATGGTCCGCAGCACGCCCTGGCCCCACATCTTGCGATTCAGCAAGAGCGCGATAGCCAGGCCGAGCGGGAGCTGGATAAGAATCGAGAAGACCACGATGGTGAGGTTGTGCTGCAACGCGTCGGTGAAAACGTCGTTCTGGAGCACGCTCACGTAATTCTTGAGCCCGACGAAATCGACGAGCGGGCCGAATCCCTTCCAGCGGTACAGCGAGAACTGGACCGCCTTGACAATGGGCCACACGACGAAGAACAGAAAGAGGAGGAGCGCGGGCGCGACGAAGAAGAAGATCTCCGCGCGCTTGCGCCAGGCGGGGCCCGGCCCACGGCGTCCGCCCGGGGCCCGGGCCGCCGGCCGCGCCGAAGCGCGACCGGCGGCCGGGGCCTGGGTGGTGGACGTCGCAGCCGAGACGGGGGCGCCCGCAGGGGCGGTCGTTTCGTCTGCCACGTCGGTCACTTCTCCGCGTCAGCCGCCGCCTGGGTGGCGTCCACGATGTCCTGCGCCGTGGCGCTGGAGGCGAACACCAGGGCGATCGCGTCGTTCATCGCCCCGCCGACCGAGGTGCCGAAGGCCGTGTCGAAGTACAGCTGGACGAACGGCGCGGCGTCACGGACCTGGAGGAGGTCGGCGAGCGCCTTGTCCTTCACGTACTGGGTCGCCGACGGGTTGGTCGGGAGGCCCATGTCGTTGTCCGCGAAGCCCTGCTGGACCTTGTCGGACAGCAGGTAGTTCACAAAGTCGACGGCAGCGTCGGGCGCGTCCTGGGACACGGCCCACGCGTCACCACCGCCGAGGACGGCCGTCTGGTCGCCCTTGCCGCCGGTCACGGCCGGGAACGGGAACCAGCCGGTGTCGTCGCCGAGGCCCTTCTTGTCCTCCGTGAGGCCCTGCATCACGCCGGGCTCCCAGTGGCCGGCGAGCTCCATGGCGACCTTGCCGGTCGCGAGGAGCGCCGAGGCGCTCGTCGGGCCCTTCTGGGCGGGCGTCGCCAGGAAGCCCGCGTTGAACGGCTCGGCGGCGACGAGCTGCTCGAGGTCGACGCCCGCCTTGACGAAGCACGGGTCGCTGAAGTCGAGCGAGGAGACGCCGTCCTGCAGCGTCTTCTGCGAGCACTCGCGCAGCGCGAAGTAGTACCAGTAGTGCGCTGCAGGCCACTTCTCGCCAGCGCCCACGGAGGCGGGCTCGATGCCTGCCGCCTTGAGCTTGTCGACGACGGTGTAGAACTCCTCCATCGTGGCCGGCGGAGCCTCGATGCCCGCCTGGGCGAAGAGCGCCTTGTTGTACCAGAACCCGACGACGCCCATGGAGAACGGCAGGCCGTAGGTCTTGCCATCGATCTGCCAGCCGGCGGCCGCGCTGCCGATCGTGGAGATCGCCTCGGCCGCGCCGTCGGTCAGGTCCTTGGTCAGGCCCGCCTCGACGTGGGCCGCGAGCTCGCCGCCGCCACGCTCCATGTAGATGTCGGGCGCGTCCCCACTCTGGAACGCCGCGTCGAGCTTGGTGATCATGTCGTCGTGCTGCATGGCGCTGACGTCAATGGTGACGCCGGGGTTGGCGGCCTCGAAATCGGCTGCGACCTGGTCGTAGTAGTCCTTGCCAGGCGAGGTGTTGGAGTTGTGCCACCAGGTGATGGTGGTGGCATCTCCATTGCCCTCATCCGTGCCTTCTCCGGCGCCACTGCCGGAGCCGCACGCCGTTGCGAGCAGCGCCACACCGACACCCAGGCTGAGGGTGCGGAGCGCTGCGGTCCTCGTCTTCTTCATCGTCGAATCTCCTCGTCGTCACTGACAGGGCGGGACGCGGATCAGGTTGACAGCATTTCGGCCGCGGCGTCAATCGATGTCGATATCGTTATCGAACTGATGCCCTATGCTCTCCCCCGTGGACACGACCCCCCGCGTGAAGATGGCTGACGTGGCCCGGACGGCGGGAGTCTCCGTGGCCACAGTCTCGAAAGTGGTCAACGGGCGCTATGGCGTCGCGCAGAGCACCCTGGCCCGCGTCCAAGAGGTCATCGACGACCTCGGATACGAGGCCAGCCTCGGCGCCCGCTCACTGCGCCGGCACCGCACCAACGTGCTGGGCATCCTCGTCGCGGAGTTCGAGCCCTTCAGCACCGAGCTGCTCAAGGGCGCGTCGACGGCTGTCGCCGCCACCGGCTACGAGCTGCTGGCGTACTCCGGCGGCGGCCGCGGCGGCGACGTCGGGTGGGAGAAGCGGTACCTCTCCCGCCTGTCCGGGACGCTGATCGACGGCGCGATCATCGTGACGCCGACAGTGGTCGGGACCAACCACGGCGTGCCCGTCGTGGCCGTCGACCCGCACACCGGGCCGTCCGGCATCCCCATGATCGACTCCGACAACCGCGGCGGCGCCGTGCTCGCCACCGAGCACCTCATCGCGCTCGGCCATCGGCGCATCGGCTTCCTCGGCGGGCGTGAGGACCTCGACTCCGCGCAGCAGCGCGAGGAGGGCTTCCGCCAGGCCATGGACGCCGCCGGCATCTCCGTCGACGAGTCGCTCGTCGCCGTCGGCGGCTACCGCCCCGAGACGGCCGACGGCCCCGCCCGCACACTCCTGGACCGGGCGGAGCCCCCCACGGCCGTCTTCGCCGCGAACGACCTCTCGGCCATCCAGGTCATGACAGTCGCCCGCGGGCTCGGCATGAGCCTCCCCGAGGACCTGTCGGTGATCGGGTTCGACAACGTGCCCGAGTCCGCCCTCGCGACGCCGCCGCTGACCACCATCAACCAGCCCCTGCAGCGCATGGGCTCCGAGGCCCTGCGGCTGCTGGTCGACCTGATCGACGGCCGCGAGCGGCCCGCCCACCTGCGCCTGCCCACCGAGCTGGTGATGCGCGCGTCCTGCGCGCCGCCTCGGCCCTGACGCGCGGCTCAGAGCGGCCCCGGCAGCACTGCCCGCACGCCGAGTTCACCCATGTGGCCCAGGTCGAGTTCACCCATGCGGCCCACGACCTGCTCACTCGTCCGAGGGGACCGCGATCACCCAGCGGACACGCGCGGCGCCCGCCTCACTCCTGGATCGCCGCCTCGCGGGTGCTCTCCGCGCCCTGCTTGATGTGGCGGGTCACCCACGGGGCCATCGCGAACATCGCCAGCGCGGGGATCATCGCGAGGGCGCCGATCCACCCAAAGTACGCCGTCTCGCTCACGCCGCTCGTGGCCGTGATGAGCTGCGCGGTGATGGCGTTGCCCGCCGCGGGCGCGAGGAACCACAGCGCCATCGCCTGGCTGCGGAACGCCTCCGGCGCCAGCAGCGTCGTGGCCGCCAGCCCGATCGGCGACAGGCACAGCTCGCCCAGCGTCTGCAGCACGTACGTGAGCACCAACACCCACGCCGGGCTCTTCCCGTCCCCCGCGATCGCCGACGCGCCGGAGAGGAACAGGAAGCTCGACGCCGCCAGCGTCAGCCCGATGGCGAACTTCACCGCCGTCGACGGCCGGTTGCCCGTCTTGAGCCAGATCCACGCGAACACGGGCGACAGGAGCACGATGCCGGCGGGGTTCACCGACTGGAAGACCTCCGGCGCAAGCGTCACCCCGAAGACCGTGCGGTCCGTGCGGTTCTCCGCGTACGCCGCCATCGTGCTAGCGGCCTGCTCGAAGATCATCCAGAACACCACTGCCGTGATGAACAGCGGCACGTAGGCCGCCAGCCGCGAGCGCTCATGCGACGTCACCCGCGGCGAGCGGAACATCACCAGGAAGTACGCGATAGGCGCCGCGAACGCCAAGTAGGACAACGCGTCGATCAGCACGCCCAGCCCGGACTCCGCCGAGGCCCACGACGCCACGAGCACCGCGAGCGCCACGGCCACGAGCACGAGGGCTCCCGTGCGCGCCAGCGCGGGGCGGTCGGCCCGGGTCAGCGGGTTTCCGGGCCTGTCGCCCGCATGCCCCAGCAGCCGCCGGCCGGCGACGAAGAACACCAGGGCGATCCCCATGCCGATGGCGGCCACCGCGAACCCGGCGTGGAAGCCGCCCCACGCGCGGGCCGCCCCGACCACGAACGGCGCCGCGAACGAGCCGATGTTGATGCCCATGTAGAAGATGGAGAAGCCCGAGCTGCGCCGGGGGTCCTCGCGGTCGTAGAGCTCGCCGACCATCGTCGAGACGTTCGGCTTGAGCAGCCCGGTGCCGACCGCGACGCAGGCGATGCCCGCGAACGAGAAGCCCGCCGACGGCACGGTCAGCAGCACATGGCCCGCGGCGATGACGACACCGCCGTACAGCGTCGCCCGACGGGCGCCCATCACCCGGTCGGCAAGCCACCCGCCGACCACCGACAGCAGGTAGACCCCCGTCCCGTAGATCGCGACGAGGGCGGCGCCGGTGCTGCTGGTGATGCCGAGGCCGCCGTCCTCGATCGAGGCCGTCAGGTAGTACAGGAGGATGGCGCGCATCCCGTAATAGCTGAACCGCTCCCACAACTCGGTGTTGAAGAGCGTGAACAGCCCGAGGGGGTGCCCG
>JAEWEI010000253.1 GCA_023389545.1 Actinomycetes bacterium
CCGCCGGGTGTAAGGGGCCGGGCCGGGGGGGTTGGGTAATCCTCGGCGCGGGGCCGTCGCCTGGTTCCGTCAGACAGCGTCCTCGCTCGCCTTGAGCGCCTCGCGCACCGACGTGCGCCCGCCCATCCGCAGCAGCGAGCCCGAGTAGATGCGCGCCGCGATCGCCGTCACCAGCAGCGTGCAGCCGATCAGGACCGTCAGCGACAGGATCGGCTCCCACCACTGCGCCTCGCCGAGGAACAACCGCACCGGCATGCCGACGGTGGCGCTGAACGGCACGTACGACATGACAGTCATCGCGAAGGCGTTGTCGTTGAAGAACAGCACCAGGAAGTACGGGATCATCACGATCATCATCACCGGGGTGAGCACCGATCCGACGTCCTCCTGGCGGGAGACCAGCGACGCGCTCGCCGCGAAGATCGCCGCGACCAGCACGAAGCCGACGACGAAGAACACGATGAACCAGACCAGCGCCGAGCCCAGCACCCCGAGCAGCTCGTCCTGGGAGGTCGCGACCAGCCCGATCACCGCCACGACGGCGATGGACGCCGTCTGGCCGAAGGCCACCACCGAGTTGCCCAGGATCTTCCCGGCGAGCAGTGCCCGCGCCGGGACGGCGGAGAGCAGGATCTCCACGATGCGGGTCTGCTTCTCCTGGACGGTGTTCTGGGCGATCATGCTGCCCGATCCCATCGCCGACATCATGAACACGAACCCGAAGGCCATCGAGACGAGCATCCGCAGGTTCTCGCTCGTCGCGTCGCCGTCGAGCAGCTCCACCGTCGGCGCCACGGACAGCGCGCCGACCACGTCGGAGGGGGCGCTGGTGCGGGCGACGACCGTGAGGCCGAGCGCGCCCTCGCCCGGCAGCACGGCGGCCTCGACCTCGTCGGCCTCGACCATCTGGCGTGCCGCGTCTGCGTCGTCCGCGACGACGGCGTCGAGCCCTTCAGCGGACTCCACCACTGTGGCGGTGGACGCCACGACGGCGACCTTGGTGGCGTCGTCGCCGGACCCTCCGAACAGGCTGGGCGCGACGACCCCCACCAGCACCAGCCCGAGGGTGACAGCTGTGGAGACGAGGAACGCCTTGGTGCGGACCTGCGTGGTGATCTCACGTTCGGCGACGAGGAGCGTGGAGCCCCACATCGACGGCACGGCCGGGCGCTGCGCGCTCATCGGGCCATCTCCTTCTCGGTGGTCTGGGCGGTGGTCAGGGCGGCCGGCGCGGCGGCCTCGTCATCGGGCTCGGAGACGATCTCCCGGAAGATCTCGCCGAGCGTGGGGCGCTGCGGGCCGAACGCGGTGACGGAGCCTCGCTCCAGCGCGGACCGCAGCACGGCCTGGGCGGCCGCGTCATCGGCCTCGAACAGCGCCGACCCGCCGTCGAACTCCACGACTGTGACGCCACGCTCGGACCGCAGCCACCCGATGTCCCCGGCGGCGGAGATCTCGTAGCGCGTCGAGCCGAACTGCTCGTGCAGGGCGGCCCGGGAGCCGGCGGCGCGGATCTGCCCGCCCGCGATGATCACCAGGTCGTCGCACAGCCGCTCGACCACGTCGAGCTGGTGCGAGGAGAACAGGACGGGCACACCGGTGGCCGCCTTCTCCGCCAGGACGCCGAGCACCACGTCCACGGCCATCGGGTCCAGCCCCGAGAACGGCTCGTCGAGGATCAGCACCTGCGGGTCGTGCACCAGCGCGGCGGCGACCTGCGCGCGCTGCTGGTTGCCCAGCGACAGGCTCTCGAGCGGGTCGTCTGCGCGCTCGCCCAGGCCGAGCCGCTCCAGCAGGTCGCGGGCCCGGTCCGTCGCCGTGCGGCGGTCGAAGCCGTGCAGCCGGGCCAGGTAGGCGACCTGCTCGACGACCTTCATCTTCGGGTACAGGCCACGCTCCTCGGGCATGTACCCGAAGGACCGGCGCTGCACCGCGTCGATCGGCTGGCCGTCGACGGTGACAGTGCCGGCCTCCGGTGCGAGCACCCCCAGGATGATCCGCATCGTCGTGGTCTTGCCCGCGCCGTTGGCGCCGACGAAGCCGGTCAGGCGACCGCTCGCCACGGTGAAGGACACGTCGTCGAGCACCCGGCGATCGCCGAAGGACCGGGTGATGCCGTCGAGCTGCAGCATGTCGCCCTCTCTCGTTCTGAAGAACCGGGCCGTTGCCCGCTGAGATCGAGATTACGGACGTCGTCGCAGGTCACACCTCCGGCGCGAGGCGGAAATCCAGCTCCGCCTCGCGGCTGAGGTCAGGTGTGGTCGACCAGCCCGTGCTGGTGCGCGAACACCACCGCCTGCACGCGGTCGCGCAGCGCGAGCTTCATGAGGACGTTGGACACGTGGGTCTTCACCGTCGCGCGGCCCACCACGAGCTCCGCGGCGATCTCGTCGTTGGACAGGCCGCGCGCGAGCAGGCGCAGCACCGCGAGCTCGCGCTCGGTCAGCGCGGCCGCCGCCACCGGCAGCCCTCCCCCGGACGGCGGAGGCGTGGCCCCCGCCGGCGCCTCCAGCAGCGCGCCCTCGACGGCCTGCCGGATCACCGCCCGGGTCACCTCGGGCGCCAGCAGCGCATCCCCCGCGGCCAGGGCCCGCACGGCGTCGACGAGCTGCGCGGGCCGGGAGTTCTTCAGCAGGAACCCGCTGGCCCCCGCGCGCAGCGCCTCGACCAGGTAGTCCTGCCTGTTGAATGTGGTGAGCATGAGCACCCCGGCGCGGATCCGCGGGTCCGCCACGGCCAGCCGGGTCGCCTCCAGGCCGTCCATGTCCGGCATCTGCACGTCCATGCAGATGACGTCGGGGTCGAGGTCGCGCGCGGCCTCCAAGGCCTCGGCGCCGGTGGACGCCTCCCCCACCACAGTGATGTCGGGCTGGGCGTCGAGGATCGTCGCGAAGCCGCCGCGCACCAGCGCCTGGTCGTCGACGAGCAGCACTCGGATCTGCTCAGACATCGGCGGTCTCCCGTCGTACGTCGGCTTTCTGCCTGCGCAACGGCACCTGCGCGCGGACCACGAACCCGCCGTGCCGTCGCTGCGTGGCCAGCAGCGTCCCGCCGTCGGCGGCCACCCGCTCGCGCATCCCCACCAGCCCGAGCCGGCCGGACGCGCCGTGGGCGGATCCGCGACGCGGGCCCACCCCGTCGTCGGCGACCTCCAACTCCACGGCGCCGTCGAGGTACCGCAGCCGCACGTCGGCGCTGGCATCCCGTCCGGCGTGCTTGCGCACGTTGGTGAGCGCCTCCTGCGCGATGCGGTAGAGGTTCAGCGAGGTGACCGGGGGCAGCGGCACGGGGTCCCCCACCACCAGGTAGGTCGCGCGCACCCCGCCGGCCACGGCGCCCTCGACCAGCTCGGGGATCTTGCCGACGCCCAACGAGCCCACCGCCTCCTCGGGGCTGGCGCCGGAGTCGTCCTCCCGCAGCGTGCCCAGCAGCCCGTGCAGCTCGGAGATCGCCTCGCGCGCGGCGTCCTCGACATGCTCCATCGCTGTGGCCGCGCGCACGGCGTCGACGTCCATCAGCGTGCGCGCCGCCGCGGCCTGCACCCCCATCAGGGACACGTGGTGGCCCACGGAGTCGTGCAGCTCGCGGGCCAGCCGCAACCGCTCGATCGTCACCGCCTGGCTCTCCACGCGCATGCGCTCAAGCTGCAGCTCGCGTGTGCGCCACCGCATGCGGGCCCGGTCCCGCGCCGACGCCCACGCGTGGTCGCCGAACCAGTAGGCGCCCGCGAAGTACAGGATGTTGGTGAGGAGCTGGATGAGCATGTACGCCACCATCGGCGAGAGCACGCCCACGCCGTCGAACTCCTCGAGCATCTCCGGGTCTGTGGACGCCTGGAACAGCGCGACCAGCAGCCACACGAACATCGCGATGATGACGGCGACGCGCACCCAGGTGGCCCTTCGGCGGGACGGCTCCCATGCGCCCACCGAGTACAACGCCATGAACAGCGCGATGTTGACGACCAGCAGCTCGGGCACCGACAGCGTCGACGTCAGCACGAAGGCGGCGGCCACCGCGACGGCCACGGCCGCCGGCCAGCGCCTGCGCCAGGCCAGCGGAAGCGTCGCGCCAGCCACGCACAGCAGCGACACCGGCCCTGAGGCAGGGTCGTCGTAGAGCCCCGCGGTCCGGTAGAGGACCCAGCTCAGCACCGCACCGGCGAACAGGGCGGCGGCCATCGCCATGTCGGCGCGGCCCTCGGCGGCCGTCGGGAGTCCGCGGCGCCAGTCGGGGCTGTCGGGATGGATCGCCTGGCCAGTGACGTCGGTGCCGGCCTCAGTGCGGGCGTCGGTGCTGCTCACGCCGTCACCGTAGCGGGCCACCGCCGCCTGCCGGACGCAGTGCCCGCGCGAGCCCGTCGATCATCGCCGGATGCCACCACGCCCAGTCGTGGCCACCGGTCACCACGGTCAGACGCGTGTCGCGGCCGTGGCGAGCCAGCTCGCTTCGCAGCTCGCGGCAGGCGCCGAGCATCTCCGGCTCCAGCGTGCCCACCTGCAGCTCCACCTGTGCGGGCGGCGCGGCGAGCAACGGCGCGGTCAGGTCGAAGCGCCACAGCGACGGCGACTGCGCGACGACCGCACCCACCTGGCCGCCCCCCAGGGCGACCAGCCAGAGCGCCGCGAGCCCGCCGAAGCTCGCCCCAGCGGCGACCACCTGCGCGGGATCGTCGCTGATGCCCACGCGCAGGCGCAGCGCGGGCATCAGATCGTCCAGCACGAACGCCGTGGCGCCGCCCGGCACCCCGAGCTCTTCCCAGCGGGTCGGCACATCGCCGGAGTCGACGAGCACCGCCCGCATCGGCGGCAGGGCGCCCGCGCCGATCGCGGCGTCCAGGCTCCCGGCGAGCGGCAGGGCCTGCGCCCATACCTGCCCGTCGAACACGATGGCCAAGGGCAGCACGTCATGGGGCGACGACGCGGGCGGCTCGTACAGCCATGCCCGCCAGGCGCGCCGCTGGGGCGTGGCGGGCAGGTCGATCACGCTCAGGGCCCGCGATCCGGGAGCAGCACGCCACGGGTGGGCCGGGGCGGCAGGCCCCTCCACCACCGAGACGGCCGTGTCGTGCATGGTGGCCGAGCGCAGCGGGTTGCGCGGGTCGGGGGCGCCGGCCATGGCGGCGAGCCGGATGCCGCGGCGATCGGTCGCCACCCGCCACGGCGGCAGCCCGTCGCCGCGGTGGGCAGTGACCACGTAGGACGCGCGCCAGTCGCGGGGCATCCGGTAGGACAGCGTCCACAGGCTGGAGCCCTCGAGCCGGGTCAGCTCGCTGGCGCCCAGGTCGCGCACGTCGAGCACGCCGTTGGCGCTCAGCAGCACCGCCGACGCGTCCGGATCCTCCACCACCCACGTGTACACGCACTCGCCGCTGCCGGGGTCGCTGTCGTCGATGGCCGGCGAGGGCACGGCGAGCAGCCGGGCGGCGAGCTCGCGGCGCCTGCGCGCCGTCGCCTCGGAGTCACCGGACCGGGCCTGGCGCCAGGCGCGCTCAGGCTCCCCGATCACGCGTGGCACCCGCTCGATCCCAGGCGCCGCGACCGGCTTGCGCTCGTCGAAGCGCTGCCCATGGACGTGGTGGGAGCGGGGCTCCGGTGGAGCGGCGGTGCGACGGGTCACGGCGCCGCCACGGCCTCCGTCGAGGCGATGGGCGTCACGGGCGCCTCATCGCCGGGCTCGACCTCGAGCTCGCCCTCGACCCGGTCGTGGTCGGACTCCTTGCCGTACCCGACCTCGGTGATCCCGTGATGCCAGTACCCGATGATGAGCTGCTGGCGCCTGTCGAACCCGGCCTCGCGCAGATGCCGCCGCAGTTCGCGCACCACCGCCGACTCGGCGGCGACCCAGATCCGGGCAGTGCCACCTGCCACCACCACGTCCTGCGGCGGCAGGTCCAGCGCCAGCACCGCGTCCTGCAGCATCCGGGTGGAGCCAGCCAGGGCGCCGTCGCGGTGCAGCCAGCGCACCTCGACGCCCGGGGGCCGCACCAGGTCCTGCTCCTCACCGGCGTCCGCGACCTCGACGATGGCGAGCCCGCGTGTCGTGGCGGGCAGCCCCTCGAGGATCCACCCCACGGCCGGCAGCCCGGTCTCGTCGGCCACCAGCACGATCCAGTCGCACACCCCCGGCACCAGACCGCCGCCGGCCAGGAGGCCCAACCGGTCTCCCGGCCGGGCCCGCTCCGCCCACGCCGACGCGAGCCCCTCATCGCCGTGCCGCACGAAGTCCACGTCGAGCTCTCCGGCCTGCGCGTCCGCGCGCCGCATCGTGTAGGTGCGGACCCGCTCCCGCTGGCCGGGCGCCCACACGTACCTGTGGTGCTCGCGGGCGGGCAGATCGAGCCGTCCGTCGGCGTCCGGGAAGTAGAGCTTGATGTTGGGCGGTCCGGTCACTGTCAGGAACGCGGCCACCTCGGGGCCTGCGAACGTCACCCGGCGCATCCGCGGGGTCACGTCCACCACCCGCACGACCTCGGCGCTCACGGGCAGGATGTCGGCGGTCATCGGGTCTCCCAGGTGGAGGTCGGGGCGCGGAGGGCGGCGCCTGCGGGGTGCTGGTCGCGTGGGCGGTCGGCGTCGAGCGGCACGACCATCGGCCGTCCTGTGACGGGATCCGGCACGCACACGCACTCGATGTCGTACACAGCGCCGATCAGCTCGGCGGTCACGATGTCGTCGGGGGCGCCGGTGGCCACCACGCGCCCGTCCTTCATGGCGATCACGTGGTCGGCGTATCGGAACGCCATGTTGAGATCGTGCAGCACCGCGACGAGCGTGTAGTCGCCCGTGTCGTGCAGGCGGCGGCACAGGCTCAGCACCTCGATCTGGTGCGCGATGTCGAGGAACGTCGTCGGCTCGTCGAGCAGCAGCACCGGCGTCTGCTGCGCGAGCACCAGCGCGAGCCACACCCGCTGCCGCTGCCCGCCCGAGAGCTGGTCCACGGCGTGCTCGGCCAGGCCCGCGACGCCGGTGGCCGTCATCGCCTCCTGCACCGCGCGCTCGTCGGCGGCGGACCACTGCCGCAGCATCGACTGGTGCGGGAACCGGCCCCGGGACACCAGGTCCGCGACGGTGATGCCGTCGGGCGCTGTGGAGCTCTGCGGCAGCAGCCCCAGGCGCCGGGCGACCTCGCGGGACGAGTACTCGGTGATCGCCTTGCCGTCGAGCACCACCTGCCCGGCGCGCGGTGCGAGCAGCCGCGAGAGCGCGCGCAGCAGCGTCGACTTGCCGCAAGCGTTGGGCCCGATGATGGCCGTGAACGAGCCGGTGGGGATCTCGACGTCGAGGTCGGTGGAGACGATCCGGCCGTCATAGCCGACGGTGAGGCCCTGGGCGGCGAGCGTGGAGGTCATGGGAGCGTCCTTCATGGTGGTCAGACCTGGCGTGATCGGGTCAGCAGCCACAGCAGGTACGCCCCGCCGAGCAGGCCGGTCATCCGCCCGATGGGGATGGCGGCGTTCACGGGCAGGTACTGGGTCAGCAGGTCGGCGGCGACCACGAGCGCTGCGCCCATGAACGCCGAGGAGGCGAGCGGCGCCCGCACCGACCGGGTCACCCGCACCACGAGCTGCGGCGCGGCGAGGGCGACGAACGCGATGGGCCCGGCGGAGGCGGTGGCCAGCGCCGTCATCCCGACGGCGGCGACCATCAACACCAGCCGGGTCCGCTCGACCCTGACCCCGAGCTGGCGGGCCGCGTCGTCGCCCATCTCCATGAGGTCGAGGTGCCGTCCGAGGGCGAGGATGACGGGCAGCAGCACCACGAAGCCGATGAGCACCGGCCACACGTGCTCCCAGGCGCGCGCGTTGAGCGAGCCGGCCAGCCAGATCTCCGCCGACATGGCCTGCTCGATGCCCGCCCGCGCGAGCAGCAGCGTGTTCACCGCGGCGAGCATCGACCCCACGCCGATGCCCACCAGCACGAGCCGGAAGCCGCCGGTCACACCGCCCTTGGAGGCCAGCGCGTACACGGCCAGTGCGGTGAGCAGGCCGCCCACCACCGCGCTCACAGCGGTCGCCGTCGCGCCGGCGTTGAACAGGACGATCTGGGCGACGGCGCCGGTGGCCGAGCCGGCGGTGAACCCGATGATGTCCGGCGAGCCGAGGGCGTTGCGGGAGATCGACTGGAACACGGCGCCCGCGGTCCCCAGGCAGGCGCCCACGAACACCGCGGTGAGCAGCCGCGGCAGCCGGATGTCCGTGACGACCTTGCGGACCACCGCGTCATCAGAGCCGCCCGTGAGACCCGCGAGGACCTGCGTCGGGGTGAGCTGGATCGTGCCGGTGGCCATCACCAGCACCCCGAGCGCCACGATCAGCACAGTCAGCGCCACGCAGACCGCCGCGGTGCGGGGATGCCAGCGCCAGGACAGTCCCCCACGGCGGACGACGCGTGAGCGGGGCCCGGGCGCGCGGCCCGCGGCATCGGGCAGGGCGGATGCGGCAGTCATAGCTGGGCGAACCTCCGGCGGCGCACGAGGGCGATGAAGAACGGGCCGCCGATGACCGCCGACATCACGCCCGCGCCGATCTCACTGGGATGGGCGACGAGCCGCCCGAGCACATCGGCGCCCAGCAGCACGATCACGGCGAACAGCGCCGACCACGGCAGCACGCGCCGCTGGTCGGGGCCCACGACGAGCCGCGCCATATGCGGCGCCGCGAGCCCGACGAAGGCGATGGGGCCGGCGGCGGCCGTCGCGGATCCGGCCAGCAGCAGCACCGCCACCGACGCGAGGACCCAGGTGCGCCGACCGTTCAACCCCAGCGCCGTGCTCATGTCGGAGCCGAGCGCGACGGCGTTGAGCGACGGCGCCACCGCGAGGGCCAGGACGACGCCGACCACGATGCTGGCCGCCACCACCGGCACCGCATCCATGCCCCGGCCCTGCAACGACCCCGTCGCCCAGGCCCGGAACGCGTCAAGGGCACGATCGGGCGAGTTGATGATGACGATCGAGGTGAGCGCCGCGAGCATCACGCTCAGGCCCGCGCCGGCGAGCACGAGCCGCACGGGGTTGGTGCCCGCGTCGTGCGCGCGTCCGAGCGCGAGCACTGCGACCGCCGCGAGCCCCGCTCCGAGGTACCCGAACCAGACGTACCCGCCGATGCCGTTGAGCCCGAACGCGGAGACGCCCAGCACGATGGCGGCCGCGGCGCCCGCGTTGACGCCCAGCACCCCTGGCTCGGCGAGCGCGTTGCGCGTCATCGCCTGCATCAACGCGCCGGACACGCCGAGGGCGGCGCCGACCAGCACCGCGATGATCGTGCGCGGAACCCGCAGCTCCCGCACGATCAGGTGCAGGTCGTTGCCCGGGTCGTACGCGACGAAGGCGTTGACCGTCTCCGCGAGCGGGATCTGCCGGGAGCCGACGGCCAGGCTGAGCAGCAGCAGAACGGCCAGCCCAGACCAGGAGACAGCCAGTCCGGCTCGTCGCCTCGTGCGAGGCGACGAGCCGGTGGAGCGGCCCATGGTGCGGGCCGGGGCGATCGACATCGGCGGTGGCGTCAGCTCAGCTGCTCGACGAGCGTGTCGACGAGCGAGGTGGCGCTGTAGAGGTCGAGCCGGAACGACAGGCCCATCGGGTAGACCTGCTTGCTCTGCACCGCGGGGAGGTTCGCGAGCGTCGGCTCGGCGAGGAACCGCTCGACGTCGGGCGCCTCGCCGGACAGCAGGAACACGCTGTCGCCGCCGATGGCCGCTGTGACGTTCTCGAACGAGACCCAGGCGACGTCCTGTCGCACCTGCTCGGACGTGTCGAGCTCGTCGGGGGCGCCGACCACCTCGATGCCGAGCCCGTCGAAGAGCTGCGCCCACGGGCTGGTCGTCTTGGCGACGGCGGAGTCCGACTCGGCGCCGTTGTAGCTGACGATGCTCGCGGCGCCCGGGTCGACGGTGATCTTCTTCGCGGCGTCGGCCACGTAGGCGTCGAAGTCGGCCGCGGCGGCCGCCGCCTCGTCCTCCAAGCCAGTGGCGGCGCCCAACTCGGCCGCCAGGTCCTGCCAGGTCTGGCTGGAGTAGTCCACGACGATCGTCGGGTACAGCTCGCTGAGCTGCGCGTACTGGTCGAGGACGCTGTCGGCGCCGCTAGTGGAGACGATGACCAGGTCGGGCTCGGCCGCGATGACCGCCTCCAGGTCGAACTCGAGGTTCGGGTACAGCACCTCGACCCCGCGCTCGACGGCCAGGTCGCCCCACTGGCGGAAGAAGCCGTTCGCGTCGGCGCTGGCGGTGTTGGGCTTGCTCGCGGCCGAGGCCACGACGGGGGCGTCGATGGCCAGCAGGGTGCCCGTCGCGCTCATGGCCGTCGAGACGATCCGCTCGGGCTTCGCCTCGATGACCGTCTCACCCGCCTCATGCGTGATGGTGCGGGGCCACGACGTGTCCTCGGTGGCCTGCGCCCCGGCGGACGCGCCCGCCTCAGCGGCGGGCTCGGACGAGGTGCAGGCACTCAGGGCGAGCGCCGCGACGGCAAGCGTCACGGTCGCCAGCGTGCGCGAACGGAGGGACTTCACGGTGATGGCTCCTCAGGAGGCGACGGACTCGAGACACGACCCACGTCGCGCCACCTGGAAGTTAGCAGAGCCTTACCTTAATGAGGGCGCCCTTCCATTGCGTGGGCGCCCGCGCAGCCCCAGGCCACGGCCCCGCGCAGGCTGACGTGACAGCCGCGCGGGACCAACGTCCCGCCGCGCCCGGCTCAGATGACCTGCTCCGTGGGCAGGATGTGCACCTCGGCCAGGTTGACGTGCCGCGGGAGGCTCGCGATGAAGGCGACGGACTCCGCGATGTCGGCGGGCCGCAGGACGTCGATCTCCTTGAGGAGGTCCGACATGAGCTGGCTCGCCGCCGGGTCGGTCACGTGATCGGGCAGCTCGGTGTCCACCATGCCGGGCTCGATCGCGCAGACCCGGACCTTGCTGCGGCCCAGCTCCATCCGCAGCAACCGCGTCAGCTGGGCCTGGTACGCCTTGGTCGCCGAGTACACCTGGAAGCGCTCGAGGTGGCGCACCGCAGCCGTCGAGGATGTCACGATGAGATCGGCCGGCCCGCGCTCCGCGCTGCTGACCAGCGTGCGCACGAACGCCTGCACCGTGTTCATCGTGCCCTTGACGTTCAGGTCGATCTGGGCGTCCCAGTCCTCCACCGCGAGGTCCACGATGCTGCTGATGAGCTGCACGCCGGCGTTCGCGAAGACGAGGTCCACCTCGCCCAGCTCGCGCTCGACGCGGTCCGCGGCGGCCAGGACGGCTTCTCGGTCCACCACGTCGGTGGGCAGCGCCAGCGCCTCGCCGCCACGCGCGCGGATGCGGTCTTCAAGCGCGTCGAGCCGCTCTCCACGACGCGCGAGGAGGGCGACCTTGGCGCCCAGGCTCGCGAGCCGCTCAGCGGTGGCCTCGCCTATACCACTGGAGGCCCCGGTCACCACGGCCACCCGGCCGCTCAGCGGGGTCCCGGTCAGAAGATGGGCGGGATTGGCATGTTCTGTCGTGTGTGTCATGCGATCCACCCTGCCGACCTCTGGCCGCGGGAGGGAGGCCGGGCCAGGGCCACCCTCCCGCGCGACGGCAGAGACCCGGCCCAAAGCGAAGAGCGCCCGACCGGTGGTCGGACGCTCTTCGTCTTCGGTGGAGCTGAGGGGATTCGAACCCCTGACCCCCTGCATGCCATGCAGGTGCGCTACCAGCTGCGCCACAGCCCCGTGAGATCGATCGGAAACGTGTTCCGGGCTGATCCCCCGTGCCCTTGCGGGCGTGGACAACTGTAGGTCAGACATGGCCTGAAACGCTAATCGGGATCTCTGACCTGCTGATCGGGCCCCGCGTTCCAGTCGGCGGAGGCGTCAGTGGGGCCCAAGTTGTAGCCCGTGAGCCGCCACGCGCCGCCATGCGAGGCGCGCCCGGCGTGCAGCTCTGCCCAGTGGGCGTTGCTGGGCCCGGTGATGCCGCGCCAGTCGGCGGGCAGGCCGAGCAGGGCGCCGACGGCCAGGCTGATCGCCGCGCCGTGGGTGACCACCACAAGGGTGTCGCCCGCGTCGAGGCCCTCCGCGTGCTCCGACACCGCGTCCCGCATCCGCAGGGCCACGTCGCCGCGGCTCTCGCCGCCCTGCCGGTGCGGCTCGCCGCCCTGCGCCCATGCGGCATGCTCTTCAGGCCAGCGCTCGGCGATCTCCTGGGACGTCATGCCCTCCCAGTCCCCGAATGAGCGCTCACGCACGCGCGCGTCGAGCACCACGTCCAGCCCGACCTGCTCCGCCAGCGCCTGCGCGGTCGCCCGCGCGCGCGACAGGTCCGAGCTGACGATCAGGGTGGGCCGGTACCTCGCGGCCAGCGCCGCGGCGGCCGTGTGCGCCTGCCAGCGGCCCACATCGTCGAGTGCGATGTCGATCTGGCCCTGCAGCCGCCCGGTGGCGTTGTGCGCCGTGCGCCCGTGCCGCCAGAGCAGCACGCGCCCCGCGGTCACTGAGCGGATCCGGCCTCGCCGGCCTCGTCCGCGGTGGCGCCGTCACCGCTGCGGATGTCAGCGGGCAGCTCGATGGCGGGGCAGTCCTTCCACAGCTTCTCGAGCGCGTAATAAACGCGGTCCTCGGCGTGCTGCACGTGCACCACGATGTCGCCGAAGTCGAGCAGGACCCAGCGGCCCTCCGACTTGCCCTCGCGGCGCACCGCCTTGGAGCCGGCCTTGTGCAGGGCCTCCTCGACGGCGTCGACGATCGCGCCGACCTGCCGCTCGTTGGTGCCCGACGCGATGACGAACGCGTCCGTGAGGACGAGCTGCTCGCTCACGTCGAGGGCGATGATCTCTTCAGCCTTGAGGTCGGCTGCGGCGCGTGCTGCCAGGATGGCGAGCTCGACGGCGCGTTCGGTTGCCGGCACGGGACTCCTTGGGTGAGGGGCGCTGCGGCGCTCGTCAGAGCACTCGCAGACCAGATGGGAGGTCGACCGCCGCGACGCCGGCAGCCACGAGCGTGGTGGCCGGGCCAGCAGCAGAGTCGTCGCCACCGGCCGCCTTGCTGCCGAGCAGCATGATGAGGAAGCCGAGGACGAACGCGACGAGCGCCAGCACGATGAGCTGCAGCCAGGTGTACGGATGCGAGGGCCGCTCGTCGTACTCGTCGTCCTCGTCGTCGTCATGAGGGTACGGCGTGCCGCTGGCGCCCTGCTCCGGCTGCTCTTCGGCCCCGGCGCGCGCGCCACGGGTGAGCGAGCCCCACGGCGGCGCCGTCGTCGCCTCCTCAGCGGGAGCGCTGGGCGCCCAGGAAGGCGCGCCGGCGGCGTGCGGGAC
>JAEWEI010000337.1 GCA_023389545.1 Actinomycetes bacterium
TGGAACTCCTCCCACACAACACGGACGGCGGCGCATGGGACGACATCAGGGCTTCGACACCACGCAGGTGGTCCGCGCCGCCCGTGACGTCTTCTGGGACAAGGGCTACGACAACACCTCGGTGCCCGATCTCGAGCAGGCCACCGGGCTCGCGCGCTCGAGCCTGTACCACGCGTTCGAGAACAAGCGCGGACTGTTCGACGCGGCAGTGCGCGACTACCTCGACACAGTCATCCGGCCGCGTCTGCGGGTCCTCACCGCGGAGCCCGCCAAACCCGACGCCGTGCTCGCCTACCTGCGCGGGCTCGCCGACGCGCTCGCGTGGCGCCCGCAGGACGCCGGCCGGCGCGGCTGCCTGCTGATCGACAGCACCGCAGGCCTCGCATCCCGCGACGACGCGCAGCGGGCCGTGGTCGACGCCTACCGCGCGGAGCTCGTCAACGCGTTCCGGCACGGGCTCGCCGCCCGCTACCCCGGCATCGACGACGCCGAGGGCCTGCGACGCGCGCGGGTCCTCACCTCGCTCAGCGTCACGGCACTCGTCGTGGCGCGCACCAGCACGCCCGACGCCGTCGAGACACTCGAGGCAGCGCTCGGGCAGGTCGCGGAGTGGGACGGACGACGCCACAGCGCGGACTAATGTGGAGGGGTGACGACGAGCGAGCCCGACGACGCCGCCGCCGCACCACCCCGGCGCCGAGGGCGCCCCCGCGACCCCGACCTCGAAGACCGCGCACTGCGCGCCACGCTCGAGGTGTACGGCGAGAAGGGCTGGTCAGGCCTGACGATCGACGAGGTGGCCAGCCGCGCACGAGTCGGCAAGTCGTCGGTCTACCTGCGCTGGTCGGACAAGGAGACGCTCCTCGCCTCGGCGCTGCGCCGCATCCAGGGCGGAGACGAGCCCGCCACGCCCGACGAGCAGGACCCCGCCGAGCCGAGCCCGCCGCAGTCCCTGCGCGACTACCTCATCGCCCACGCCAACGAGCGCGCCGAGCTGTACCTGGGCCCGTTCGGGCTCGCGATGCTCCGGCTGTACGTCGAGTCGCGCGCCTACCCGGAGGTCTTCTCCGACATCCGCCGGGAGGCGATCACCGACTTCGTGCTCTCGCAGCGCCGACGCGTCGAGGCGGCGGTGCGGTCCGGGGAGCTGCCGCCCGGCGCGTCGGCCGTCCAGCTCCTCGACGCCGTCGAGGGTTCGATGCTCATGCACGTGCTGGTCACGCCGCCGCACCTGGTCGACCGGGTGCGGCAGTCGGTGCCCGAGTACATCGAGCAGATGGTGGACCGCCAGTTGGCCGCCGAGGGGTACACCCCCCGGGCGCCCGAGTCCGCGGAGTCACCCCGGGCGCCCGGCGAGCCCACCCTCACCCCTCCCGGAAGCTGACCCCGAACCCGCCGCGCGGGTAGCGCCACGTCAGGGCGCCGGGCGGGGCCACCGCCAGGCAGGTGCCGCACTCCAGGCACGCGGCATAGTCGGCCAGGATCTCGCCGTCCTGCTCGCTGTAGACCCCGGCGGGGCACACAGCGATGAGCGCCTTGCCAGCGCCCGTCGCACGGCAGGCCTCCTGGTCGATGACGATGTGCGACTCCTCCTCGTCGAGGACGAACCGGTTGCGGGCCAGCCGCTCGGGGACCGTGGTGCTCACAGCGCTCTCACTCCCGCCCATCCATCACTGACCAGCTGGCGGATGCCCACCGGGGACTTCTTCAACGCGGCCCGGGCCGTCGAGACCAGATGCCGCCGAGGCGTGCCGTCGAGGGCGAACACGTCGTGGAAGACGCACGCGGCGAGCTCCCCGTACGCGCCGTACATGCCCGTCCGCTCCAGGAACTTGGGCGCGCGGGCGTACGTCTTCATGTCCTGCAGGACGAAGCCCTCCTCGAGCCGGCGCCGGTACCCGGCGAGGCCTCCGCGGGACACGTCGCCCGCCGCCACGGCCTCGACGATGGCGTCCGCCGCCGCGATGCCCGATCCGATCGCCAAGTCCATGCCGCGCACCGTCAGGCCGGAGTTGATGGTCAGCCCGGCGGCCTCGCCCACCACGACGAGCCCGTCGGCGGCGACCTCGCCGACCATGTCGTAGCCGCCCTCGGCGACCAGGTGGGAGCCGTACTCGACGATCTTCGCGTCGCGCAGGTACGGCGCGAGCCCGGGGTGCTCGATGTAGCGCTCGAACACCTCGGCGGCCGTCCGGCCCGAGCGCAGCAGGTCGTCGAGCCGCAGCACGACGCCCACCGACAGCGACTCCGTGTTGGTGTAGAGGAAGCCGCCGCCGCCGATGCCCGCGGTGCAGTCGCCGACGATCGCGTGCGCCGCGCCCTGATCGCCGGGCACCCCGAACCGGTCCTCGATGACCGTGCGCGGCAGGGCCATGACGGCCTTGACGCCCACGGCCATGTGGTTCGTGGGCTCCTGGTGGCGCAGCCCGATGCTGCGCGCCAGGAACGAGTTCACGCCGTCGGCCGCGACCACCACGCGCGCCCTGAGCTGGTCCTCGCCCGCTTGCACTCCCACCACCCGGGCGCGCCCGTCCAGGCCGGGCTCGGTGAGGAGCCCGTCCACCCGCACGCCGGCCATCAGGTAGGCGCCGGCCTCCTCGGCCTGCCCGGCCAGCCACGGGTCGAACTTCGCCCGCAGCACTGTCACAGCGTTCACCGGGTCGGCCAGCCCGCGGCCTGAGTAGTCGATGCCGACGGCCGAGTCCGGCGTCAGGAACGTGGTGACGTGCCGGGTGATGCGGCGCTCCACCGGCGCCTGGTCGGCGAAGCCGGGGAAGAGGCCGTCGAGCACGCGTCCGTACAGGACGCCGCCCGAGAGGTTCTTGGTCCCCGGCGCCTCGCCGCGCTCGATCATCGCGACGGACAACCCGGCCTGGGCCAGCCGGTACGCGGTGACCGCGCCCGCCGGGCCGGCCCCGACGACGACGACGTCGAAGTCCGGCTCGACGGCCTCGGCGCTCATGCCCCGGCCCGCAGTGCCGCGGTGAGCGCCGGCACCACGTCGTACAGGTCGCCGACGATGCCGTAGTCGCACTGGGCGAACACGGGCGCCGCCGGGTCGCTGTTGATCGCGACGACAGTGGTGGCGTCCCGGACGCCGACCATGTGCTGCAGCTGGCCGGAGATGCCGACGGCGACGTACAGCGCGGGGGCGATGTGCTGCCCCGAGATGCCGATGTACCGCTCCTTGGCCACCCAGTCGACGCCCTCGGCGAGGGGCCGCGAGCACGCGACCTCTCCCCCGACGGCGCGGGCCAGGCCCTCGATGAGGGCCAGGTCCTCGCGCGCCTTGAGCCCGCGCCCGATGCCGACGACGGTCGCGGCCTCGCCCAGGTCGACGCCGACCTGCTCCTTGGCGCGCACCTCGGTGGTCCGGGCGCCCTCGAGCGGCTGCGACACGACCTCCTCGATCGCGCACGCGTCGCCGTCCGGGACGCCCGCACCGGGCAGCACCGCGAGGACCGCCGGCCCGCCGCTCACCGCGGTGCGGTGCTCGGCGATGCCGCCCAGGACGCCGTGCGTGACCACGACGGCGTCGCCGTCGAGCTCCACCGCGGCGACCCCGCCGAGCACCGGGGCTCCGAGC
>JAEWEI010000153.1 GCA_023389545.1 Actinomycetes bacterium
GCCGTCACGTACAGCGGCACCTGCCACCAGTGGTTGAGCATCGGCGACTGCTCCATGCGGACCTTGCCGATGATCTGCGTCCACATGTGCAGGGTGTCGCGGGTGTCCGCCCATGCGTCGGCGCGCAAGGTCGGCCAGGCTCCCGCGGTGTTGTCGGATTGGCTCATGGTCCACCGTCAGCCCGGGAGTGGGGGCTGTCAATCCCACTGCTGGCGGGTCAGGGGGTCGGCCGGGAGCCGAACACCGCAGTGCCGACGCGCACGATCGTGGCGCCCTCCGCGACGGCGAGCTCCAGATCGCCGCTCATGCCCATCGACAGCTCGACGGCGCCCGCCGTGCCAGGCGCCCCGGAGTCGCGCACCTCGTCGCGGATCGCCCGCAGCAGCCGGTATCCGGCGCGCACCCGGTCGGGGTCGGGGGTGTGCGCGCCGACGGTCATGAGCCCGCGGAGCCGCAGCCCGTCGAGCCCTGCGACGTCGAGGGCCGTGCGGACGGCGTCGTCGGGGTGCGCGCCGTGCTTGGTGGCCTCCCCGGAGACGTTGACCTGCACCATCACGTCCAGGACGCGGCCGGCCGCCGCGCAGCGGGTGGCGAGCTTCTGCGCGAGCGCCAGGGAGTCGACGCTCTCGACGCAGGACGCGGCGCTCAGCGCCTGGTTGACCTTGTTGGACTGCAGCGGGCCGATCAGGTGCACCTCGGGGCCCAGGTCGAGCAGGTGCGGGGCCTTCGCGACGAGCTCCTGCACCCGGTTCTCGCCCACGAGCACGGGGGAGGCCGCAGGGTCGTCGGCGCGGGCGGCGGCGTCGGCCAGGAGGGCCGCCCGGACGCCCTCGAGCGGGATCGTCTTGGTGGCGAGGAGGAGGCGCACGGAGCCGGGCGCCCGCTCGGCGGCCCGCTCGGCGGCGGCGACCCTGGACCGGACTCCGGCTAGTCGCGAGGCGATGTCCCCAGGGTGCTGCGCGCTCATGCCGAGGACCTTAGCCCGGCGCCCTGGGGCTCCACCGCCACGGCTCATCGGGGGCGGCTCAGGGTGGTCCCCGATGTCGCCCGCGCGCGTCGAGGAGGACGATGGGGAGATGAAGACGCTGCTCAGAGTTCCCGCGCCTGCCGTGCTGCGAACGGGCATGCCAAAGTGAAGACGCTGCTCAACCTCATCTGGCTCGTGCTGGCCGGATTCTGGCTCGCGGTGGGATACGTCGTCGCCGGCGTCATCTGCTGCGTCCTCATCGTGACGATCCCCTTCGGCATCGCCTCGTTCCGGATGGCCAACTACGTGCTGTGGCCGTTCGGCCGCACGGTGGTGGACAAGCCGACCGCCGGGGCGATGTCGACCATCGGCAATGTGATCTGGCTCATCGTGGCGGGCTGGTGGCTCGCCCTTGAGCACATCGTCACCGGCGTAGCGCAGTGCGTCACCATCATCGGGATCCCGCTCGGGATCGCCAACTTCAAGATGGTGCCCATCTCTCTTATGCCGCTAGGCAAGCAGATCGTCCCCTCAGGCGGGACGTGGCTGTAGCGGGCCGCCGATGGATCGTGCCCGCAGGATTTACTTCCGGCGTTCACCGCTGAGGGCTCACTGGTCTCGGCTCCGTGGTCGGCACTGCCCCTGACTCCCAACCGCTGACCGCAACGTTGCTCGCCTTCCCATCGCCGTGCGCGCGACCCCCACCCAGTGCGTGTGGGACTTCGGCGACGGTTCTGTCCCGATCGCCACGACCGCCCCCGGCTCCCCGTTCCCACCGATGGGCGGGTGATCGCCGTTCGGCACCCCCGCGCCCCGGCTGCTGAGGCCCGGATCCATGTGTGTCCATCCGCCGGTGCTGAGCTCATGTCCGGTGTCCGACTTCTCTCGGGGGTCCGTCCCGTGTTCTCCACCGACGCCGCTCGAGTGGGCGGGTGTCATGGCCGGATCGTCGGCAGCACCGCATTCGCGCGGTCGCACTCGGTGTGTCGATGCCGTGCCGTCTGGGGACGGTGCTGCTCATGCGGCTGTGGTGTCCGATCGGTGGTGGCAGTGAGCGCATGTGTCCCATGTCGAGGACGTTTGTCCCGGATTGAGGCGTGTGACGCCTGACAGTCTTCCCCGTGTCATTAGGCGTGTCACTCATTGTGACAAGGGTCATAACTGATGGGGGTGTGGTGGTGGCGATACGCACCTTTGCGCTCACGCGGATATTCGGCAGTGGCGCGACCCAGAGGACCGCACTGCACGAGGTCGAGCTCGCAGTTCCGTTCGGGGAGGTCCACGGCCTCCTCGGCCCTAGTGGAGCAGGCAAGACAACGCTCTGCCGCATCGTTTCCACGGTCCTCGCACCGACGTCCGGTCGGGCGCTCGTCGCAGGCTTCGACGTCGAGAAAGATCGACGGGGGGCGCAGCGCTGCGTCGGCGTGTCATTCGGAGGGGAACGGGGCCTGTACCCGCGTCTCACGGTGCTCGAGAACTTGCGGTACGCGGCCGCCCTCCACGGCGTACGCGGGCGTCGTGCCCGTCACGTTGTGACCGACCTTCTCGATCGGTTCGGTCTGACCGCCCGGGCCGGCGACCCTGTCGAGACACTGAGTCGCGGAATGAAGCAGCGACTGCACCTGGCTCGCAGCCTTGTCGCCGAACCATCGGTGCTGGTCGTCGACGAACCGTCGGCCGGTCTCGATCCCATCGCTGCTGCCGCGCTGCGCGGTGTCCTCTCGGAGATGAGCTCGCCATCGCGCGCGGTGCTGCTCGCGACGCACGACATGGCTGAGGCCGCGGCACTATGCACACGCGTGTCCTTCATCGATCGGGGGCGCGTTCTGTCCACGGCGCCTGCGTCGGCGTTCCGTCCCACCGACGCCGAGCCGAAACTGCTGCGCTTCCGGGTGACGGACTTTGCGCGCAGGCAAGACCTGACACACGCCCTGGGTCGCTCGGGTCTTGTCGTCGTGGATGGACCCGCAGAACTGTTCGAGCTCCGGACCGAGACGGCGGAAGACCTCGTCACCGCCGTCACTCTCCTTCACGCGCACCGTTGTCATGAGTACGAGGTCGTCGCGCCGTCGCTCCTCGAGCTGTACTGCGCCGTCTTCGGCACGAGCGGGCTCGAGGTGCGCTGATGGGTGCGATCGGCGTGGGAGTTCGGTTTCAGTGCGTCACGTTGCGTGATGACGTCCACGGGTTGCAAGCCCTGGTAACCACACCCGTCTTCGCGTTCCTGCTGCTCAGCGTGTACGAGCACGCCGGTCGGCCGGACCTCGACAGTCGTGCCGTGGTGACCACCGGGCTCATGGGGATGTGGACCGTGGCGGTGGCGTGCTCGGGCCAGATCGTCGCGCACGAACGTGCGCTAGGGACCCTCGAGCACCTGCTGACCGCCCCCACGCGGTTCGCCCTCGTTGTGTTGGGACGGTCGTTCGTGGTTGCGCTTGTTGGGTGCGTCGGTGTGATCGAGTCTGCCGTCGTCGCACGGGTGCTGTTCGACTCTCAGCTCGCGATGGGGTCCCTGGGGCTCGCGCTACTGACGCTGGGCTTGGCGGTCGTCACCACGGCAGCAGCCTCGACCCTTGTTGCGGCGCTGTTCGTGCTGTCCCGAACGACGCGGGTCTACCAGGCAGCCCTGACTTATCCGGTCTTCCTGCTCGGTGGTCTGATGGTTCCCGTCACGGAGTATGCCCCGTGGTTGCAGGTCGCTTGCCGGGGCTTCTATCTGTCGTGGCTCGCAGAGCTCGCCCATGGCTCCTTGAACAGCATGAGCTGGGGTGACGCCGTGCTCCCCGCCGGAGCGACGGCCGTCCTTGGCCTCCTCATGTGGGCTACGGGGCACCGGCTCCTGGCAGCGTTCATCGAACGTGGTCGCGTCACGGGAGCGCTCGCACATGCGTGAGCGGCGGTGGGACCTCGTCGGACCGCTCTGTGTCGCGGCCGCCGCGTGCAGGGTCTCGCTCGCCGATATGCGGGTGGTTCACGGTGGCGGGCGGTGGGTCTTCGGCTGGCTCACGCGCACGCTGTGCCAGGTCGTCTTCTTCAGCTCGCTGGGTGTCGTGATCGGTGACCGGCAGGTGACCCACTTCGTCTTCCTTGGCAGCGCACTGATGCTCGCCGTGATGGACGCCGTGCTCGCTGTCAACGCGATCTCGTGGGACGTCGGGCTCGGGATGCTGGAGGTCCAGGTCCGCGCGCCGCAGCCGCTGTGGGCGACCGCGGTTGGGCGCGGCATCGCCTGGCCGTTCAGCGGCGCGGCGACGTCAACCATCGGACTTCTGGGCATCGGCCCACTCGTGGGTGTGGCATGGGGGCTGGCGGATATCCCGGCCGTCGTGGTGCTGGTGCTCGTCACAGCAGCTGGCTCGTACGGTCTCGCGCTCACCCTCGGGGCACTCGCGCTCCGAGTACCGCGGCTGCGCAACGTCGTGAGCAACCTGGGCTACCTCGCGGTCACGATCCTCTCAGGTGTGTTCGTGAGCACCGATTCGTGGCCGGCTGGCGTTCGCCTCATGGCGCAGACGCTGCCGAGCACTCATGCACTCACCGCGCTCCGCGAAATCGCGGCGGATGAGGGCACCGCGGCGCTGTGGCCGCACCTCCCGCTCGCCGCGCTGGCGGGTGCCCTGTGGTCCGTCGCAGCGGGCGTCGCGTTCGGCGCCGTGGCCCGGGCGCTGCGACGCGACGGCATGAGCGAGGCGTTTGCATGACGCGCTGTACCACGCTCCGGCCCGCTGCGGGGGTGCTCGCCGCTCCGCGACAGGGTGTCAGGTCCACAAGAGAGAGAGGAGGTGCGTCATGGAGGTTGTCCGTCATCTGCAGATCTGCAGGAAGGTCCGGGTCCGCGTCGGCACTCCCAAGAAGAAGAAGTAGTGGTGGAGGTCCCGCGGCGCCTACCCGGCGTCGCGGGACCCCACCGGAGAGGTTGCCTGTCATGATCGAACTTTCGTGGGGAGCGCTCGGACGACTCGTCGCGGCGCGCGCGCGGCTCGGCCCGGATGCGGGCGACGACGCGCTGCTCGCTGCAGCACGGTCGCCGCGGCAAAAAATGGCCGCGCTGCTCACGAGCGCCCGGGCGCTCGAGGGTGAGCCGATGCCTGCCGCCTGGACCGACGTGCTGCGCCGACACCAGGCACGGACGGTCTTCTACTCGCAGCACGTCGACGCACTCACGAGGCAGGTGCCCGACGTGACCGTCTTCAAGGGACAGACCCTCGCTCGCGACTATCCCGTCGGGTTCGTGCGCGGTGCCGGTGACGTCGACCTGCACTGCGCGTCGGTGGAGTCGCAGTGGCACGCTGCCCGATACCTGCTCGACACGGGCTGGTATGTCAAGGCGTTCACGCTCTACGCCCCGCGCGGAAACGTGCCGGAGGCCGTTGTCGCGCTCGGTCACGAGAACATCCCCTGCGACTCCCAGGCCCCGGGGATTACCCTCTCCACGAGCCACCTCCTCACGGATCTGTGGTCGCCGCCGCTCGCGCTCGACGGCGCGCGTTCTGCCCGTGCGACGAGCCTCGTATGCCTGTTTGCCGAGCAGTGGGAGCGCGCCGTTCGCACCCGTGACCTCGTCGACTACAGCGTCGCCATGGCGTCGGCCACGCGCGACGACCAGGCTGACCTGATTGCTCTCACTACGCACGCCAGGACCCGCCACCAGTGGTGGCGGCTGCGGTCGCTGTGTCGCACGGCGGGGCTCGCCGTGGACGATCCCGGGCCGGGCCATGCAGCAGGCGCGAGCGATGCCGCGGTACGAGCCATCCGCGCGGCCCGCCGGCGCGCACGACCCGTTCGCGTCGCCGCACACCTGGCAGGGTGGACGGTCGACGACGACCGCGGTGTGCTTTTCGATGCGTTCTCGGACTGGTTCCACGCCCGGGTGGGAGTGCGTCGCGCGCTGGACGCCGGGATGCCGGCGTTCGGCGTCGAGTCCGACGATCGGCGATCTCCGGCACTCGCCGTTGAGCACCATCACGGGCAGGCCGTCGCGCGCACACCACTGGGGAGCTTCCGTCTCGTCGTCGGCTCGTGCACCGACGACGCACCAACAGATGTCTCGCTTCGCGCAGAGGCGACCGCAGCAGCTGAGGGACCGATCGCAACCCAGAACCGAGCAGGACGGAGCGCGCAATGATCACTACGACCCAGGAGCGAGCGAGCGGCAGAGGGATCGACGCGGCGTACTGCGCGTCGTTCCTGCTGCGCGTCGGGTTGACGCCGAACTGCAACTACCGGTGTACGTACTGCAACCCGGCCGGTCTCACGGGGAGCACCGACTTCCTCGACGACCGTGACTTGTACGAGCTGCTCCTCATCGCCGCCACGCTCGGGACCCGCCGGGTGCACCTCACCGGCGGCGAGCCGCTCATGCGGCGAGGGCTCGCGGACATCATGACCCGCGTGCGTGACGAGTCTGGCGTCTCGCTCGAGTACTACCTCACGACCAACGGCTCGCTCCTCACCCAGAAGCTCGCAGATGCCCTTGCGGCAGCCGGGATGCGTCGCTGCAACGTGAGCGTCGACGCGCTCAGCGAGAAGCGATTCACCGCGATCGCAGGCAGGAACCAGTTCGACCATGCGCGGCGTGGCGCGTTGGTCGCGGCGCGGACGTTCGAGCGGACCAAGCTCAACATGGTCGCCCTGCGTGCAGCGAATCTCGGCGAGTTCCCCGCGCTGGTGGAGTTCTGCCAGGATAACGGGCTCGTTCTGCGTCTCATGGAGCTTCTGCCCTTCTCAATCTCGGAGCAGCCGGACGAGTTCTTCCTCAACAACCACGTCGGCAAAGAGGAGATGGAGATGCTGGTCGACACGCTCGGCTCCAAGCGGCGTGTGACCACCGAAGGCAACAACTGGGCGTGCGACTACTGGCAGATCGACGGGCTTCGCATGCCGATCGGTGTCGTCTACCACCACTCGCGCGGGTACCAGTGCGTCCGATCGGCATGCCGCTCGGTGCGAGTCAGTTCGACAGGAAGCGTCGCTGCTTGCTACACGGCCGGGCACGGAACCCGCTCGATTAAGGAGCGCAGTTTCGAGGACAAGATTGACGTCCTGCTCGACACGTTCCAAGAGAAGCGGGACCTTGCGCAAGGGGTTCTGCCGTACCCGCGCTATCACCTACCGGACTATGAGACGTTCCGGGGAAGCTCCGCTGCACTCGCTCACTCGCTGCCGATCCCGGTCGTCCGATGACGGAGGCCGACGCCCCGCCCACGACAACGATCGACGTCGCGGTCCCGGCGACCCCGGCCTGGTCCTACCCGGTCGTGATCGGGCACGACCTGGCCGAGGTGGTGTGGGCGGCTTCCCGCGCAGGGGAGCTCACCGACCTGCGGCCGGTCATCCTGACCGATACCTGGTGCCGAGACCGTACCGCCCAGGTCGTCGCCAAGGCGTTCGCCGATCACGGCACGCCCGTAGACGTCCTCGCGATGCCCACCGGTGAGCAGCACAAGACACGGGCCGTGAAGGAGGCGCTGGAGGACGAGATGATCCGCCGGTGTCTCGGACGCGACACACTGGTCGTCGCCATAGGTGGCGGCGTCGTGACAGACATGGCGGGCTTCGTCGCAGCTACCTTCGCCCGCGGGGTGCCGTATCTGTCGATGCCCACCACCCTGTTGGCCGCAGCGGACGCGAGCATCGGGGGCAAGACCGGCCTGGACACCCCGGCGGCCACAAACCTCGTGGGGGCGATGCACCACCCGCGCGGGGTGTACATCGACCTCGCTACCTGGCGCACCCTTCCGGACAGCCAGGTGCGCGCCGGGCTCGCCGAGACGGTCAAGCACGCGTGCCTCGCCGACCGGGAGCTGTTCGCGGTCCTGGAGCGGGTGCTCGTTACCGAGCGTTGCCCCGTTAGTGACCTGGTGGCCGACCCTGAGCTCGCTGCTTACGTCGCGCGGCGCAACTGCGAGATCAAGCGCGCCATCGTCCAGAGGGATCCGGGCGAATCCGACGAGCGGATGGCTCTCAATCTCGGGCACACGTTCGGCCGGGCCCTTGAGGCCGCCGTCGGCTTCACGATTAGCCACGGCGAGGCCGTCGCTGTCGGGCTTGCGCTCCAGGCGAGATGGGCGCATGAACGAGGGTCGCTAACGGAGAACGAGCGCGACCGGGTGATCCGACTGCTCGGAGCGATCGGTCTCCCGGTGGACCTACCTGCAGCGCTGAGCCGTGAGGCGCTACTCGACAAGATGCACCTGGACAAGAAGGTGCGGGGCGGCACCGTCACTTTCGTCTTCCAGGACGGGATCGGCGCCATCCTCCGTGGGCCCTCGGGGCGTGTGGGTGTACAGGTGAGCGACGCCGAGATCTGGCGCTTCCTGGCGCGAGCATGAGGTCGGCGATCCTCAGCCTCGACGGCGAGTTGTCCCTGCAGTTGTTCGACCGGCTCAAAGCCGCGGGCTGGTCCGTGCGCGAGCGCGACGGGACCGATCCCGAGTTGATCGAGCCTGACGGGTGCGTCCACGCCGCCTGGCGCACGGGGTACCCGTACGCGGAGAAGCTCGATGCAGCCGACTACGCGGCATCCGAAGCGCGGCTGCTCGGCCGGCTTGGGGCCCTGATGGATGCCAGTGCTGCTGCCGGGCGACGCTGCGTCGTCGTTGTCGAGGGACCGGATGCTGCGGGCAAGAGCGGGTTCGTCCGGCGCCTGGCCCGGGTTGGTGGGGGAGCCGGGCCCGCCGTCGTCCGGATGCCTCCGCTCGCCGAGCGCGGCGACGACTACCTCGCCGTCTACCGCAGGGCGATCGATAGATCCACCGGCCTGCAGCTCTTCGACCGATCCTGGTACAGGCGACCGGTGCTCGAGATCGTCATGGGGTATTGCGATCCCGCGGAGGCGGCTGAAGAGGTCCTGGAGCGGGTGGTGCGTTTCGAGGAGTCGTTGTGCCGGTCAGGCGTCGAACTCGTTAAGTGCTGGCTCGACCTCAGCCGAGCCGAGCAAGCGGCGCGGCTTGCCGTGCGCCGGCTCCACCCGCGACTGCGCCATACCCTCTCGGAGCACGACATCGCCGCGTGGAACCGCTGGGACGATTTGGCGGCGGCACGTGACGCAGCCCTCAAGATGACCGACCGTCCCGGAGCCTCGTGGATGGTCGTGCAAGCCAACGACAAGAAGCGGGCCCGCATCGCCCTGATGCAGCATGTGCTGCGCACCCTGGCGTTTGACGGATGCGACGGCGACCTCGTGGGGTCGCCCGACCCCGCGATCTGCGCGTCGTCGCCGCACCGGTGAACCCTCGTTGACCCGTACACCGAGACCTGTTGTTCGGGTTCCTGACCCACGGAGGTGGACATGCTCACAGCGTCGTTGGTCGATGGGGTGACGACCGAGGTGGACGGCAACGGCGCGGCGCTCGTGCGGTGGCCATGGTCGACCGACGCGGCGCGTGACAGTGGCGGGTCGCTAGAGCCCGGGAGCTCGCACGCGCTCGGCTCGGCCGCCGACGATGTCACGGTGCAGGATTTGATCCCGGCCCGGCTCTGCGCGGTTCGCGGCCGGGGCTGGCTGGAAGTCTCGGAGCGAGCCCAGGGTGGAGAGCTTCTGTACACGTCCACGGTTGACGGACGAGGGGCTGCCTACGTCCACGGGGACGGGTTCGGGCCCGAGGTCCACGCGCGCTGGCGCGGTGGCGCGGTGCTGCTCGAGTCTGCCGCCTCCGAGAACCGGGTCCAGGTCTTCGCCGGCGGGCTCGCGACGGCGCTGCTGAGCGTCGTCCACAGACCATCCGATCCGGGGGGTCCCCGCCCGACCGGCCCGCTCCTGCGGGTCCTCGACGAGTGCGCGCGTGCGGGTTTCATGACACACCTCTCAGCTGTCGACGGCCCGGGCGCGGGTGGTGTGTCGGCTGCTGGGTTCCAGTTCCACGAGCGACTGTTCCACCGTCGGTCCCGGCTGACGGCGGCAGACCGCCTGGGGATCGACTTTGGCGCCACGCATGCCGGCAGTCGGACGGGGCCGGCTCCGAAGCTCGGGATATGCCCTGCACGCCAATACTCGCCTCTGCCGTCCGGTCGGGTGCTCGCGGACGAGCGCCTCGAGGACGCGCTCCACCGACGACGCTCCGTGCGGGAGTTCGACATGGATCGGGTGCTCTCCCTGTCTGACATCGGTGCGCTATTCGACCACACGGTCAGATACATGGCGACGGGTGTGAACTCACGGGGCTGCGAGACGGCTCGCCGAGCGGTCCCGGCTGCGAGCGGGCTGCACGAGCTCGAGGTGTACCTGCTCAGCGAGCACACGGAGCTGCCGCGCGGGCTCTACCACTACGACCCCTACGAGCATGCGTTGGGTCTCGTCTCGGACCCCAAGGAGCCGTACCACTCGCGCCTCCTCGGGGTCGCGGGAAGACTGACCTCTGCGCATGGGGCCATACCGGCGATGGTGGTCGTCACATCGCGTTTCGATCGGATCGCCTGGAAGTACTCGTCCATCGGCTATGCGCTGAGCCTCATGCACTTTGGAGCCCTCATCGAGGCGTTCCAGCTCGTGGGCGCCAGCCTCGGGCTCGGCATGTGCCCTGTCGGGACATCTCCCGTGGACGAGTTCGCGGAGTATGCCGGCCTTGATCCTGCGGTCGAGGCGTCGATCGGGGAGTTGACGCTCGGACTGCGCCGCTGAGGTCGAATACGGCGATGACCTAGGCCTGCAGGCGTCGGCCGAAGCGCGCCACGGGGCTGGCGCCAGGCCACCCCATCCCTCGCGTGTGTTTGTCACCGTTGCGCGTGGGCGAGTCGTCCTCGAAGTCGACGTGCAGCTGGTCATTCCAGTGGTCTGCGGACACAACGTGGTCGAGCGCTTCGGCGTGGCGCGTGTTGGCCTCCCGCGTCAGTGAACGCTCCGCGCCACTCGTAGCGGACGGACGCAGTGGGAGTTGCCGACATGGTGGCTCCACGGACGGGGCCACGCCGTCGCGGTCCCGGGTGGGTCGGGGTCAGTCGCGGCCGATCTCGGCGACGGTCGCGGAGGTGAGGCGGACGAGATCGTCAGGGGCGAGTTCGACGTCCAGGCCCCGTCGCCCGCCGGAGACGAACACCGTGTCGAAGAGCCACACCGTCTCGTCGATGACCGTCGGGTGGGCGTGGCGCTGGCCCAGCGGCGAGATGCCGCCCACCACGTAGCCGGTGGCGCGCTCGGCGGCGGCCTTCTCCGCCATGACGGCCTTCTTGCCGCCCACGGCCTGCGCGAGCGCCTTGAGGTCGAGCTTGCCGGTCACCGGCACCACCGCGACGGTGAGCACCCCGTCCACTGAGGCCATGAGGGTCTTGTAGACCTGCTCGGGCGGCACGCCGAGCACCTGCGCCGCCTCCAGGCCGTACCCGACGTCGCCGGTGGGGTCGTGCTCGTAGGGGTGCGCCGTGTGCGCGACGCCGGACTCGGCCAGCGTCACGAGGGCGGGGGTGCCGGACGGGCTGTGCTTGGAGCTCTTGGCCACGAGTCCAGCCTAGGACGGGCGGCGCCCGCCCGACGGGCCGAGGCGGCGAGCGGCCTACAGCGGCCCGACGTCCGTGATCCTCAGCACGACCTCCCCGGCGGCGTCCGACGCGGCGAGGTCCACCACGGCGTCGATGCGCCAGTCGTGGTCGCCCTCGGGGTCGTCGAGCATCTGCCGCACCTGCCACGTCGTGGCGCCCGGGGGGACCTGGAACAGCGCGGGGCCGCGCGCCGCGCCGCCAGTGAGGATCTCGTCGTGGTCGTCGTAGTACGGGTCGAGGGCCTGCGCCCACCGCTCGGAGTCCCACGGGGCGCCGTCGGCGTCGAGGTCGCCGAGCGCCGCCAGGGCGCCGTACTGCTCGCGCGCGGCGAGGTCGACGCGCCGGAACATCGCGCCGCGCACCAGGGCGCGGAACGCCCGGGGGTTGGCGGTGACGGGCGGCGGGGTGTCGTCGTCCACGCCGCCGGGCGCGTCGGCGCCCTCCTCGTCGAGCGGGTTGCGCAGCCGCTCCCACTCGTCGAGCAGGCTCGAGTCGGTGCGGCGGACCAGCTCGCCGAGCCACTCGACGATCTCGTGGAGCTCTTCGGTGCGGGCGTCGTCGGGCACGGTCTGCCGCAGCGCGCGGTAGGCGTCGGCCAGGTAGCGCAGCAGCACGCCCTCGGTGCGGTCGAGGGAGTACGCCGAGACGTACTCCGCGAACGTCATGGCCTTCTCGTGCATCTCCCGGACCACTGACTTGGGGGAGAGCTCGTGGTCGGCGATCCACGGGTTGGTCTTGCGGTAGGTCATGAACGCGGCGCCGAGCAGCTCGGCGAGCGGGCGCGGGTAGGTGACCTCCTCCAGCAGGGCCATCCGCTCGTCGTACTCGATGCCGTCGGCCTTCATGGCGCCGATGGCCTCGCCGCGCGCCTTGTTCTGCTGGGCGGCGAGCACCTGGCGCGGGTCGTCGAGGGTGGCCTCGATGATCGACACGACGTCGTGCGCGTAGGACGGGTCCTCGCGGCCGAGCAGGTCGAGAGCCGCGAAGGCGAACGGGGACAGCGGCTGGTTGAGCGCGAAGTTCCCGGGGATGTCGACGGTGAGCCGCACGGTGCGCGGGGTGGGGCGCCGGCCCGAGCCGTCGTCCGGCAAGGCCACACGCTCGACGACGCCGGCGGTGCGCAGCGACAGGTAGATCGAGATGGCCCGGCGGATGTGGCCCGAGCGGTGCGCGTCAGGCTCGTGGTTGTCGGTGAGTAGCCGGGTCATCGCGGCCACCGGGTCGCCCTCGCGCGCGAGCACGTTGAGCACCATCGCGTGGCTCACCGCGAAGCTCGACGTCAGCGGCTCGGGCGGGGCGTCGCGCAGCCGCTCGAAGGTCTTGTCCGTCCAGTTGACGGCGCCCTCGGGGGCCTTCTTGCGGACGATCTTCTTGATCTTCTTCGGGTCGTCGCCCGCCTTGGCCAAGAGCTTGCGGTTCTCGATGACGTGCTCGGGGGCCATGACGATGACCTCGCCGACGGTGTCGTACCCCGCGCGGCCCGCCCGGCCCGCGATCTGGTGGAACTCGCGCGCCGAGAGGTGCCGCATGCGCACCCCGTCGTACTTGACCAGCGACGTGAGCACGACGGTGCGGATGGGCACGTTGATGCCGACGCCCAGGGTGTCGGTGCCGCACACCACCTTGAGCAGGCCCTTCTGCGTCAG
>JAEWEI010000361.1 GCA_023389545.1 Actinomycetes bacterium
GGAATCGAGCGCCCAGCATGCTGCGTAGCCATTGCCACTGGTTCAGGCTCGCCGCGGCGATGAGATGGGCGACGACCTCCTCGACGTCCCACCGCCCGCACAGCGTGTGGTGCCTCCACTGCTCGGCGCTGAGGCCGCTCAGGTCCTCCGCCAGGGCGGCCCGCTCGGCCTGCGCCAGCGTCCAGAGTGCGTCGTCCCGTTGTTTCGCCATCGTGGTCGACCGCCCTTTCCTTAGTGACATCCCTTGTGCAGGACAGGGCCACTCGCCGTGACGGCGGGTGGCCCTGTCCTTCTCTTCAAGGGCTACGCGCTCAGTGTGGCTGGGTGTACGGGGCGGCGAACGCGTAGACCGCCAGGGCGACGGTCACCACGCTCATGGCAGCCACCTGGACGCGCTCGCGGCTGGGGACCTTCATGGGGTGCTCCTCTCGACGGCGGGCGGACTGCCCGCGGGGGTGGGGCCTGACTGGTGGTGCTCCCCAGCGATGGCGCCGGGGCGTGTGGTGGATCGGCGGGCGCCGATCACGAGGGCCGCTGCGAGACCGCCCCACAGGAGCAGGTCGCCGACGCTGAGCACGATGCCGAGCATCGGGACCCCGATGACGTCAGCCAGGGCCACGAGTGCTGTGCCGTCGTCGATCGGCACGTGCCCTGGGGTCGGCGCGGCGATGTGTTCGGCCGGGATCCCGGCTGTGCGGGCGCCCGAGACGGAGAAGGGCATGCCGCCGTTGAGCGCCGTCGCGAGCGCGTTCGCGAGGGCGCCGGTGAGCATCGCGGCGAGCGCGGCCCGCACGCCCCGCGTGGCGCCGCGCGCGTTGGCCAGGGCGAAGCCTGTGGCGCACAGGGCGAGGGCGAGGGGAGGCAGCGCTCGCCCGGCGGCGTGCAGCGGGCCCGCCGCCCACGTCGGGTCTGTGGTGCGGAGCAGTTGCACGGCTGCGCCCGCGACCGCCCAGGGCAGGCCGCGGACCCGGACATCCGCAAGGGCAGAGATGCCCTCGCCGCGCAGCAGGACGCCGATGACGATGGCGACCGGGACCACGAGCAGCACGAGCAGCATCGCCACGCCCGATGACCCCCTCGCTCGGCACCACCCCGTCAGCCGGGGCGTGACGTCAATCGCTCTGTTGGCCGGGACGCTAGCGGCCCTGCTCGGCGCCCGAAAGGTCTGTCTCGTCCACCGGGCGGCGGGTGTCACGCGTGCTGTCTGCGCACCATCTCGCCGATCCAGATCGGCGCATACGGAGACGTGCAGTTCGGGGGAGTGGGGTAGTCCTTGAGCACCTCCAGGCGCTCGCCGATGTCGATGGCGCGTGCGCGATGCTCGGGATGCTCGATGCCGATCCGGGCGAGGCAGGTGTTCATCGCCCACTGCAGCCGTTCCGGGGCGTCCTTCATCTCCGCCTCGATCACGTCGAGCAGCCCCGCGAGGTCGATGCCGTCGGGCGTCTTCACGACCCGCTCGGCGGTCAGCGCCCAGCCGGCGCTCGCCACCACCGGATCCGGATCGGCGGACCACGTGAGCCGCAGGTCCTCCGCATGCGGGCTCTTCTTCACCACGTAGCCCACGAGCCAGTCCTGGACCTTCGGGGCGCGCGCCTCCCGCAGCATGGCGTCCAGCTGCTCGGGCTCGAACGCCTTCGGCCGGCAGATCAGGATCGCCAGCAGCCTCGCGGCGGTGTCTTCCGTCTCCCAGAGCTGAAGGGCGAGCTCCTGCTGGGTCTTCAGCCGCTTCGCGAGAGCGCGCAAGGCGCCGAGGTTCACCCCGTGGTCGTCGCCGTGGTTCTCGTTCACGGCGCGCATCCTCGGGTCCTCGAGCGCGGCCAGCTCGGCCATCACATCGGCCACCGTGTCGGCCATCTCAGCCTCCTGATCGGGGTGAAACGCAGCGTACGTGGCTCAGGGGCGCACGTACGCCCAGCCCTCGCGTTGCCGCTTCACCAAGTGGCCGACTCCAGACGGGACGACGACGGCCTGCGGCACGAGATCGTCGGCGGCCAGGCTTTGCGCCTGCATCGTGTTGTGGCAGACGACGAGGGTGATGCCGGCGGCGAGCGCGTCCGCCAAGGCTGCGGAGACGGGGCCGTCCGGGCGGGCGAGGCTGATCCCCTCGCCGTGGACGACCACCTCGATGGGGGTTCCTGCGGGCAGCTCCGGTAGCAGGTTGAGGGCGTTGCGCAGCACAGAGGCCTGCTTAGGCGGTGCGCCCTCGTCGAGGTGGAGCGTGACGCCGTCTGCCATGAGCACGCCTTTCCACGGTCCGGCTGGGCGGCGCCGCGCGGGGTGGCGCCGGGACCACCGATGTTATGCGTCGCCTCCTCGCCATTCGAGGGGTCGCGCCGTCTCGTCAGCGCGCGGGGGCACACTTGCCTCGTGACGAACCGCGCAGGACACCAGCACGATGCCCACGGGCATGACCACCACGGCCCTGCGGGGGTGGGCTCGCCCGAGGTGATGGGCTGGGAGGCGTGGTACGCCGCCCAGCAGCAGGTCTGGAGCGGGAAGGTGAATGGAGCCGTCGTCGCCGAGT
>JAEWEI010000389.1 GCA_023389545.1 Actinomycetes bacterium
GCGCCGGGCGGCTCACGCTCGCCGTGGGCGCCTCCGTCGCCACAGCCGTCGCCGTGGCGGCGCCGGAGTGCGCGGCCATCGCGCTGCCGGAGACCGCCGATGGGCTGCTGGACGCGGGCGCCGCAGCCCTGGACCCGGAGCTGGAGCGCGCCTCGACGGTGCTCATCGGCCCCGGCCTCGACGGGGCCGACGAGACGCGGGCCCTCCTCACCGCCGTCCTGCCCCGCCTCGGCGACGACACGCCAGTGGTGCTCGACGCGTTCGCGCTCGGCGTGCTCGCCGACCTCCCCGAGTCCGTCCGCGAGCCGCTGCGCGACAGGCTGGTGCTGACCCCGAACTCGGGCGAGGCCGCTCGGCTGCTCCAGGTCGACCCGGACAGCGCCGACCTCGACGACCTGCGGGGCGCCGCCGTGCGGATCGCCGAGCGGCACGGCGCCGTGGTGACGCTGCGCGGCGAGATCGCCACCCCTGCGGGCGCCGTCTGGCAGGCCTCCACGGGCAGCGACGGCCTCGCGACCTCGGGCAGCGGCGACGTGCTCGCCGGGGCGGTCGCGGGCGTGCTCGCGGGTGTGGGCGATCCCGCACAGGCGGCATGCTGGGGCACCCACCTGCACGGGGCCGCCGGAGACCGGCTCGCCGCCCATGTGGGGCATCGTGGCTACCTCGCCCGGGAGCTGCTCGACGAGTTGCCGCTCGTGCTCACCGAGTTGCTCGCCTGAGACGGCGAGAGCCGCGGCTCAGGACCCCGCGCCGGCGACGAACAGCACCACGTCCACTGCCGCGACGGCCATGGCCAGGGCAAACGGCAGCCTGCTCCGCGGGCGGGCCGCCGCCGCAGCGGCGCATCCGAGCACGAGCAGCACCGCGACAGCGAGGCCGGCGCCTGCCGGCCCGATCAGGCTGCGGCCTGGGCCCAGCACCAGGCAGCCCGTCGCCAGCAGCATCACCGCCGCGGCGAGCAGGGTCGCGGCCCGCGCGCCCAGCCGGTGCGGCAAGCCGCGCACGCCGGTCGCCGCGTCGTCCTCCAGGTCGGGCACCACATTCACCAGGTGCGCCCCGACGCCGAGCAGGGCGCCCGCTGCCACGGCCCACCACGGCGGGCCCGCGCGCCCGGGGACGGCGAGCGCGGTGAACACCGGGATGAGCCCGAACGACACAGCGAACGGCGCCCACGACCACGGTGTCCGCTTGAGCGCCACGTTGTACGACCACGCGGACGCGACAGCCAGCAGGTGCAGGCCGCCCGCTCGCCACCCCAGCGCCAGCGAGACCGGGACGCACATCGCGAGCGCCGTCAGGGCCGCCCCGCGCACCGCGCCGACGCGGAGGCTGCCGACCGCGAGCGGCTTGTCGGCCCGGCCCACCCGCAGGTCGCGGGCATGGTCCACCCAGTCGTTCGACCAGCCCACCGAGAGCTGTCCCAGGAGCACCGCCGCCGCCATCGTGAGCCACGTCCCCGCCGGGGCGCCCATGCCCGCGCACAGCGTGGCGGCGAACACCGTCACCGCCAGGGTCGGGCCGAGGTGGCTCGCCCGCAGGAGCGCCCACACGGCCCGCGACCGGCTGGACGGCACGGCAGTGCCCAGCGGCGGCTGTGCGGGGGCGCGCGACGGCGCCGTGGCGCGCGGAGAGCCTGACGTGCTCGGGGCCCGCAGCCCGTCCGACATCGGCCTCACCCCCGCCCCCGAGAGTAGGGGCGCCGGCGGCGCCCGCGCCGTTCGAGCCCAGGCATGGCACGATGCCGAAATGTCCAGGCTCGTCGCAGTCGCGCCCGTCCTCCCCGAGCACGCCTACCCGCAGGCGACAGTCGCAGCGCACATCGCCCCGTTGCTGAGCGACGACCCCGCCCGCCAGGCGGTCATCGCGCGGCTGAGCGCCTCCAGCGGAGTCGACACCCGGCACTTCGCGCTGCCCATCGAGCAGTACGCAGGGCTGCGCTCGTTCGGGCAGGCGAACGACCTGTTCATCTCCGTCGGCCTGGACCTCGCCGAGGAGGCCGTGCGCCAGGCGCTCAAGGCGGCCGCGCTGGGCCCGGACGACATCGACCTCATCATGTTCACGTCGATCACCGGGGTCTCGGCGCCGTCCCTCGACGCGCTGCTGGTGGGCAGGGTGGGCCTGCGGCCGGACGTCAAGCACATCCCCGTCTTCGGCCTCGGCTGCGTGGCCGGCGCGGCAGGGCTCGCCCGGCTGCACGACCACCTGGCGGGCCACCCCTCCGATGTCGCGCTGCTCGTCTCTGTCGAGTTGTGCTCCCTCACGCTGCAACGCGACGACGGCACGCTGGCGAACGCCGTCTCGTGCGCGCTGTTCGGCGACGGCGCCACGGCCGTGGTCGTGGCCGGCGACGAGCGTGCCGCGAGCGCCGCGCTGCCCGGCCCGCAAATCCAGGCCACTCGGAGCTGGCTGTTCCCCGGCACGGAGGACGTGCTGGGCTGGGACGTGGTCGACTCTGGCTTCCGCATCGTCCTCGCCCCGACGCTGCCGCGCCTGGTGGAGACGGCGCTCGGGCCCGCCGTCGAGTCGTTCCTCGCGTCGCAGGGCCTGGCCGTCGCGGACGTCGGCGCGTGGCTGGCCCATTCCGGCGGCCCCAGGATCCTCGACGCCGTCGCCACGTCCATCGGGCTGGCTCCCGATGCGCTGGACCGCAGCCGCCAGGCGCTGGCCCGCACGGGGAACCTGTCGTCGTCGGGGGTCCTGCACGTGCTCGCCGACGCACTGGCCGACGTGGCGCACGCGCCCCTGCGCGGCTCGCCCGTGGTGGTGCTGGCCCTGGGACCCGGCGTCAGCGCCGAGTTGCTGCTGCTCCGTTGGGAGGGACTGGCATGAGCACACTCACCCTGTTCACGATCCTCGTCGCCGCCGTGGCGGGCGAGCGGCTGGTCGAGTTGGCTGTCGCGCAACGCAACGCCTCCTGGGCGTTCGCGCACGGCGGCGTCGAGTCGGGGCGCGGGCACTACCCCGCGATGGTCGCGCTGCACACCGGCCTGCTGGCCGCCTGCGTCGCGGAGGCGTTCTGGTCGGGGCGTCCCTTCGACGCGCGGTGGGGGTGGGCTGCGCTGGCCGCAGTCCTCGCGAGCCAGGCGCTGCGGTGGTGGTGCGTGACGACGCTCGGACCGCGCTGGAACACGCGGATCATCGTGGTCCCTGGGCTCGACCTGGTGGCCCGTGGCCCGTACCGCTGGCTGCGGCACCCGAACTACGTGGCCGTCGCGCTCGAGGGCGCGGCGCTGCCGCTCGTCCACTCCGCCTGGCTGACCGCCGCGGCGTTCACCGTGCTCAACGCGATGCTGCTGCTGAGGTTCCGCATCCCCGCAGAGGAGCGCGCGCTGTCGCGTGCCGCGGCCCCGCCCTCGTCCGAGG
>JAEWEI010000394.1 GCA_023389545.1 Actinomycetes bacterium
ACGCCGGGCGCCATCGGCTTGCCCTGGGCGTGCACCGTGAGGATGCGCTCGCGGCCCTTCATGTCCGGCGGGTCCACCGCGACCTGGCGGTCGAAGCGGCCGGGGCGCAGCAGGGCCGGGTCGAGGATGTCGGGGCGGTTCGTCGCCGCGATGAGGATGACGTTCGCGTTGACGTCGAACCCGTCCATCTCGACGAGCATCTGGTTGAGCGTCTGCTCGCGCTCGTCGTGCCCGCCGCCCATGCCGGCGCCGCGGTGGCGGCCGACGGCGTCGATCTCGTCGATGAAGATGATGGCCGGCGCGTTCTCCTTGGCCTGCGTGAACAGGTCGCGCACGCGGCTGGCGCCGACGCCGACGAACATCTCGACGAAGTCCGAGCCGGAGATCGAGTAGAACGGCACGCCGGCCTCGCCGGCCACCGCGCGGGCCAGCAGCGTCTTGCCGGTGCCGGGCGGGCCGTACAGCAGCACGCCCTTGGGGATCTTCGCGCCGACGGCCTGGAACTTCGCGGGCTCGGCGAGGAACTCCTTGATCTCCTGGAGCTCTTCCACCGCCTCGTCCACGCCCGCGACGTCAGCGAACGTGACCTGCGGGGACTCCTTGCTCACCAGCTTGGCCTTGGACTTGCCGAAGCTCATCACGCGCGAGCCGCCGCCCTGGGCGTTCGACATGAGGAACCAGAACAGGCCCAGGATGATGATGAACGGCAGCACCAGGCTCAGCAGGCTGGTCCACCAGGACGTCTGCGGGACGTCGGAGTTGTAGCCGCCCGACGGGTTGGCCTCGGCGATCGCGTCCACGACCGTGTCGCCCTGCGGCGTGACGTAGAAGAACTCGACGTTCTTGCCGAGGTTCGTGCCGTCCTCAGCCACGTAGTCCTCGGTGAGGGTGAGGTCGACCTTCTGGGCGCCCTCGGTGACCTGGGCCTGCTCGACCTTGTCGTCACGGATCAGCTCCAGGCCCGTGGACGTGTCGATGCGTTGCACACCGGATCCGGCCAGCGCAGTCGCGCCGATCCACAACAGCAGGACGGCGAGCACGATCCACAGTGCGGGGCCACGGGTGAGGCGCTTGAGATTCATGGGCGGGGCGAGACCCCTCATCCCTCCGGTCGCAAGGCTGGGTCTGGGTCGGCTTGAAAACTACACGGTGGAACTGGGGAACACGCCCTCTGTTCGCCCAGGGCTGGAATCGCTCAGGCGCTGTAGACGTGCGGCGCGAGCGTCCCGACGAACGGGAGGTTGCGGTACTTCTCCGAGTAGTCGAGCCCGTAGCCGACGACGAACTCGTTCGGGATGTCGAATCCGACGTAGCGCACGTCGACCTCGACCTTCGCGGCGTCGGGCTTGCGCAGCATGGTGGCGATCTCGACGCTCTCCGGCCCGCGGCTGCGCAGGTTCGCCAGCAGCCACGACAACGTGAGGCCCGAGTCGATGATGTCCTCGACGATGAGCACATGACGGCCGATGAGGTCCGTGTCCAGGTCCTTGAGGATGCGCACGACACCCGAGGACTTCGTGCCCGAGCCGTACGACGAGACGGCCATCCAGTCCATCTCGACCGAGTTGTGCAGACGGCGCACCAGGTCCGCCATCACCATCACGGCGCCCTTGAGCACGCCCACCACCAGCACGTCCTTGCCGGCGTAGTCGGCGTCGATCTGCTGGGCCAGCTCATCGAGCCGCGTGTTGATCTGCTCTTCCGTCAGCAGGACCCGCTCGAGGTCGTCACCCATGTCCGCAGGGTTCACCGTTCACCGTTCTCCGCTCGCTCCGGACCTTCTTGCCCCGGATGAAACTCCAGCCTGCCATACGCGCGCCGCACCTGGACACGCCCCGACAGCGCCACGATCCCCTGGCCGTGCCACCGGGTCACGAGCGCGTCCACCGCGTCGATGTGGGCGTGGGTCAAGGACCCCGCCTGCGCGCCCGATGCCAGGGCCGCGATGCGCAGCGCGCGCCGCCGGATCGCCGGCAGGGCGCGGCCCAGTATCTCCACGTCGAGCACTATCGCCGCCTCGGCGGCGCGGTCGCGCGGCCCCGGGCCTGTGGGCTCCACCGGCTCCCTGAGCACGCCTCGGCTGTCCCGCCCCTCGGCGCCCTTGCCCACAGTGGCCGAGATCAGCAGGGAGTTGGCCAGCGAGTCCAGCGCGTCGGCGTCCGCGCGCAACAGGTCGGCGGTGCGTGCCAACGACAGCACCGCCCCCGGTCCCAGCACGTCCTCGATCACCGGCACCACCTCGGCACGCACCCGCGAGCGGCGTGGAGGTCGCCCGGCGCCGCCGGGGGTCAGCCCGCTGTTGGTGGGGTCATGCCAGGGGTCCAGCTCCAGCGCCTCGCAGGCCGCGAGCGTGTCCGATCGGCGCAGCCCGAGCATCGGCCGCACGATGAGGCCGCGGCGGGCGCGCATCCCGGCCAGCGACCGCGCGCCCGAGCCCCGCGCCAACCCCATGAGCACCGTCTCGGCCTGGTCGTCCAGGGTGTGCCCCAGCAGCACCATGGCGGCGCCCGACTGCTCGGCCGCGCGCTCGAGCGCCGCGTACCGGGCCTCCCGCGCGGCCGCCTCCGGCCCGCCCAGGGTGCCGACCTCGACCCGCACCACTGCCACCGGGTCCAGGCCCAGCCGCCGGCACTTCATCCCCGCGGTGGCGGCCACCTCGGCGCTGTCCGCCTGCAGCCCGTGGTCCACCACCACGGCCCCCGCGCGCAGCAGCGGCCCGGAGTGCGGCCGGCCCGCCATGCGGTGGCTGCGCTGCGCGACGAAGGCGGTGCATGCCGCGAGGGCCAGCGAGTCGGGGCCGCCGGAGCAGGCGACGAGCACCAAGGAGCCGTCCGGCAGGCCCGCCGTGGCAGCGGTGACCGCCGAGCGGATCGCCGCGACTGCGGGCGCGGGGCCGGCCATCAGCCGTGCACGCGGCGCACCCAGGCGCGCGGGTCGGCGATCTCACGCGCGGTCGGCAGGTGCTCCGGCGAGGTCCACACCACGTTCAGGCCGTCGACGCCCACCGAACGGCGCACCTCGCGCACGAACGCCGCGCCGTCGCGGTACTGGGCGAGCTTCGCGTCGAGGCCGAGCAGCCGGCGCAGCACCCGCTGCAGTCCGACGACGTGCGCCGCGGCGTCCCGCCGGGCCTCGAACCGGGTCCTGATCTGCCGCACCGAGGGCACCACCGAGCGGCCCACCGCGTCCATGAACACGTCCGCGTGCCCCTCGAGCAACGACATCACGGCCCCCACCTCGTCCAGGACGCCCTGCTGCTCGGCGGTGAGCAGGTCGAGCACCCCGTTGCCGCTGTCTCGACCCGAGAGGATCTCCACGGCGAGCTGGGCCAGGTCGCCGAGCATCGGCCCGGGCCGCTCCACGGCGGCGGACCGCGCCGCGCCCGAGCGCGCCATCCCCAAGCGGCCCACACCGGCGAGCAGCTCCGAGGCCCGGTCGCGCAGGTGCCCGGCCAGCCAGGGCGCGGCGGCGAACTGCAGGGCGTGGGTCTGCTCGTGCAGCGCCACCCAGAGCCGGAAGTCCTCCGGGACCACCCCCATCGCGCGCTCCACCTGCAGCACGTTCGGCGCCACGAGCAGCAGCCGCCCGCGTGGCGCCGTCGCGTCAGCGGTGAACGGGTCGAACTGCCCGAGGACCTTGCCGGACAGCAGCCCGAGCACGCCGCCCACCTCGACCGCCCCGGCCAGCCGCGCCGGCCGCGAGGGCGACTTGCCGTCGGCCAGCTCCCTGACGAGCGGCCCGGAGAGGGACTCGATGAGCCGCACGTTCGCGACGGCCCAGCCCGGACGGTCCACGACCTGCACCTTGGACACCGGCTCCGCCTGCGGGTCCGTGCCGTCCGCAGGGCTCAGGCCGGTGATCCGCGCGGCATGCGCGGTGGCTGTGCTCGCAGCGGCGCGCAGGCCGGCCACCAGGTCCTCGAGGTCGGCGCGCGAGGCGGGCGGGCCCGGCGGTGACAGCCGTCCGGCGACGCGAGCCGCGACAGGCCAGTCGACCGGTGCGGTCGGCTGCGTGGACGGCACTCGCACCGTGGTCGACTCCATCTCCCCACGGTAGACCGGGAAGGGCTCCAACCGACGGCTGGAAGCGCCTACCGGCATCCGCACGCCGCGAGATCGGACACGAACGCGTCGATCGCCGCGCGGGGGCCCCACTGGCCGCCCGGCGGGGTCTGGTCGGCCATCACCGCGAACACCAGCAGCCGGCCGTCGACGTCCACCACCGTCCCGGCCAGCGAGGTCACCCCGGTGAGGCTGCCCGTCTTGGCGCGCACCATCCCGCGCGCCGACGATCCGGTGTACCTGTCCGACAACGTCCCCGACAGGCCCGCGACGGGCATGCCCGTCATCACGCGCCGCAGCTCCGGGCGGCTCGGGTCGGCGGCGACCCGCATCATCTCGACCAGCAGCGTCGGAGACAGCGCCGAGCCGTCACCGAGCCCGGAGGCGTCGGCGAGCACCGCGCCCGTCGTGTCGACGCCCAACGCCGCCACCGCCCGCAGCACGGAGACGGTGGCGCCCTCGAAACTCGCGGGCAGGCCCGCCTCGACGGCCACGAGCCGCCCCACGGCCTCCGTCACGGTGTTGTCGGACGTGTGCAGGAAGTAGTCGACGATATCCCCCATCGGCGCCGACTCCACCGCGGCGAGCTGGGCCGCCTCGGGCTCCGCGGCGGCGCGGACGGGGTTGCCCGTCACCGCCACCCCCCGCTCGGCGAGGAGCGCGGCGAAGGCCTTCGCGGCGGACATCGAGGGGTCGGCCTGCCGAGGCGGGTACTCCGCGTCGGTGAGCTTCGCGATGTTCACCTCGAGCGCCGTGACGGGCGCCACGAATCCGAGGCTCACATCCGACGCGCTCCAGGTGGGGCTCACCGTCGCGCCGCTGAACAGGGTGTCGTCGACCGCCAGCGTCACGCTGGCCTCCCCCGCCGCGACGAGCTGGGCGGCTGCCTGGTCCGCGAGGTCGGCCAGGCCGGCGCGCCCGTTGATCGCGTCCGGCGACCCGGCGCCCGCCGCGAGCATCACGTCACCGCCGCCCACCAGCACGATCTGCCCCGCCTTGCCGCGAACCACGCGGGTCTGCAGCGTCGTGCTCGGGCCGATCTCGCTCAGGGCGGCGACCGCTGTGAGGAGCTTCGCGGTGGAGGCGGGGGTGCGCGGCTCGGCGGCGCGGCTCTGCGCGATCACCTCCCCGGTGAGCTGGTCGGCGACGACCACACCGACACTCGCGCCGACCCGCGAGTCGGCGACGAGCGCGTCGACGCGGGCCTGCACCACGGCGGCTGACGGGAGTGGGGAGCCGGCGTCGAGGCTGCCGAGCACCCCGGCGGGCACGGCGCCCTCGACGGCGCCGGGCGCCAGGGGGAACGCGGCGGCCGGCGCTGGCTCGGGCGCCAGGGTCAGCACGCCGGGGACGAGGTCATAGGCGTCGGCGGTCGCGTATCCGCCGCCCGCGAGCACGAGCACGAGCGCGGCCGTCCCGGCCACGCGGCCTGCTGCCGCCATCAGACCCTCCCTCATCGCGCCCAGCCGGGGCCGAGGGCCCTCGCCGGGCTTGTCCGGACTCCGACATGCGCCGGGGCGTTCCCGCCCACGCCTTCCGGTGCGTCACACTAGGTCACACTGGGGCGGCGGGTCGCACGACGGCGCGTCGCGAAGAACATCGTGCGTGCACCGGCAGCGCCCATCTGGCATGACGGCCCGCACCGGCGGAGGAGAGCTGTGGAGTTCGACGTCACGATCGAGATCCCCAAGGGTCAGCGCAACAAGTACGAGGTGGATCACGCGACGGGGCGCATCCGCCTGGACCGGATGCTCTTCACCTCGACGCGCTACCCGGACGACTACGGGTTCATCGAGGGCACCCTCGGCGAGGACGGCGACCCGCTGGACGCGCTCGTGCTGCTGGAGGAGCCCACGTTCCCCGGCTGCCTGATCCGCTGCCGCGCGCTCGGCATGTTCCGCATGCGTGACGAGGCGGGCGGCGACGACAAGGTGCTGTGCGTCCCCACGGGCGACCAGCGCGCCGCGTGGCGGCAGGACATCGATGACGTGTCCGACTTCCACCGGCTCGAGATCCAGCACTTCTTCGAGGTCTACAAGGACCTGGAGCCCGGCAAGTCCGTCGAGGGCGCCCACTGGACGGGCCGCGCCGAGGCGGAGGCCGAGATCGAGCGCTCGCGTCAGCGCGCCATCGACGCGGGGTACCACCAC
>JAEWEI010000405.1 GCA_023389545.1 Actinomycetes bacterium
TGATGACGCGAGTCTTGGCGGGGCGCGGGAACTTGCGTCCACGGAGCTCGATGCGCCGGCGCGCATCCTCCTGGATCTGGGCCATCAGCGGTGTGTCCTCATCTGCGTCCGGCAAGCTCATCACGAGTGCCGCACGCCTTTCTTCATCGGAGTCGGTGGACTGGGTGGACTCGGCAGATGGCGCGGACGGGTCTTCGTCGGCGCTCTGGCCTGCAAGTTCATCAGATTCAGCGGCTGATCCGCGCTGTACGGGCCTCGTGGAGGCGTACTTCTCGGCGGCCTCCGCTGCCTCGCGCGCCGCGTCTGCGACCAGCGGAGGCAGACTCACCCCCTCGCCGTCCACCGTCGAGGCGGGCCCGAATGGAGGGGCGTTGTTGTCCGACCGCGCTGCGCTTTCCCCGCTCGGCGCTCCCGCGGCTGTCGAGTCAGAGGTCTCCCCCGCAGCGGCGCCTGCCCAGTCGAGCCCTCCTGCGCCTAGGTGCTCGGCAGGTGGCGCCTCCGCGGTGTGTTCACGCGCGCCACTCAGCATCTCTTCGCGCTCTGGCTCCCCAGAGGGTCCAAACGCGGACTCCACGGTCTCGCCTACAGCGCCCGCGGTGTGTTCGGACACAGCCTCCACGGCCCGGCCGGTCGCAGGCTCGGCCGCCCGACTGGGTTCTGTCGCCTGACTGGGTTCTGTCGCCTGATTGAGTCCTGTCGCCTGACTGGGTCCGGTCGCCTGAGCAGTTGCATTTCCCAGTCCCTGACCAAGTGCGGGGTCAACCGTCTGACCGAACGCGGGCCCGGTCTCGGGAACGGCCGCACGTGCCGGAGCCTGGCCGGCCACAGGATTCGCGTGACCGTCCGTGACAGTCGACAAATCACTCTCGGGAACTAGAGCAGAGGCTCCACCGGGCCCGACGCGGGGCTCTGGCGCTTGCGCAGGAGCCTCCGCGGGCCCAGGGAACGCACTCCATGAACGATCCACAGACGCCGCCTCGAGCGCACGGTGTTCAGCCCTCTCACCAGGGACGCCTCCGGAGGAGCCCGATCGGGGCCCCCTCTGCCAAGACTCGACCTCAGCGGCCACGGTGCCGGCCTCGCGCGCCACGGCCTCAGCGTCGGCCCCATCCGCCCGTGCGGTTTCACGTGAAACGACGGCGTCGTCAGTGTGACGAACCGCGTCGCCGAGCAGCCGGGGATCCTGCGTGCCGGACTCCCCTGGAGCCGCGGTCGACATCGCCGCTGAGACAGCGGATTCACCGGAGGCTTCCTCGCGACCACTGTGCACGGGAGCCCAGAAGTTCTTCATCGGCACCGGGCGCTCGCTCACGGCCGTGGACTCCGGTGCGGCGGTGTCCGACACGTCGGCGCCGTTCTGGATAGCCCGTGCTTCGCCGCCCGAATCAGCACGTCCAGGTGTTTCGCGTGAAACGGAGTGAACGGAATCCGCAGCCGGGCGTGCTGGAGCATCGACGGCGATACCCGAGTGAGCGCTGCCCGCGGATCCGCGTGTAGTAGCCGCATGCTCCTGGGGCTGCGTGTGAGACTCAGCGGTCCCCCACTGAGCCGAGATGGCGGATTGAGGGGGCGTCGACTCTCCCCCGCGCGCGTCGCCTCCAGCATCCAGCTGAACTGTCGTGCCCTCGATCAACCCAGGCGAGCCTGCGCTGGGTACCCCGCTAGCGCCAAGCGCCCCATACGGGTTGCGCGCATGACTCGCCCCCGGCATCCCGGCCCCGGCCGCCGAACCCGCCCAGTGCGACGGACCGGCGCCGGCCGACGACCCGAACGCGCCTGGCACTTCGCCGTCGCCCCCTGCCACACCCGTGGCCCGCTGATCAGCCTCACTCGGACGTCCGTCAGGATTCGGCATGCCGTTGTCGCCTGCGACACCGCTCGCGTCCAAGGGTCCAGCCGCGCTGGCCTCGACGCTCGGAGTGGGAGCCCAGGCAGCGTCACGACCAGGAGCGGCCGCCGATGCTTCGGCGGCTGCTTGCTGACGTCGCTTCTTCCTACCGAACACCGCGCTCAGCCTCCCGAACGACGCGGACAACGTTCGTCTGCTCTGCTCCTGCGATCGTCGACGCGCTGATGACCTCCGCGGCGCCCCCGCCGAGCTTCTTCGCCCAGCGGGCCCCGGCGTCGATCTCCTCTTGCGCGCGAGCACCCTTGAGCGCGACGAGCACACCGCCCTGGCCGAGCAGCGGAAGGGCCCACCGGTAGAGCCGGTCGAGCGGGGCAACGGCTCGAGCGGTGACCGCGTCAGCGCGGAGTTCACCGTGGAGCTCCTCGGCGCGGCCGCGAGTGACGACCGCGTTGGCGAGGCCGAGCTCGCGAACGACCTCGCCGAGCCAGTCGGTACGGCGCGCCATCGGCTCGAGGAGCACGACTTCGGCGTGGGGTCGCATCGCAGCGACGACAATGCCAGGGAGTCCGGCACCTGAGCCGATATCGATGATGCGGCCGGTTTCGGGGAGGAACGGAACGACGGCCGCGGAGTTCAGCAGGTGCCGCTCCCAGAGGCGTCCAACTTCACGCGGCCCAACGAGTCCACGCAGGACGCCTTCGTCAGAGAGCATCCTGTGGAAACCCTCGACGGCTGGCCAGGCGTTCGCGAAGAACTCGACGAGCCGCGCGTCTCCCTGCCACGGGTCGGTCTCCACGTGCTCTGAAC
>JAEWEI010000432.1 GCA_023389545.1 Actinomycetes bacterium
GCCGCTGACGGCCCAGCGCTCGCCGCGGGCCCGCAGGCCGGTGGTGACGGCCCTGGCTGCCATGAACACCCCGGCGAAGGCCGCCCAGAGCCATGCCAGGCCCTCCGCGCCCGGGGGAGCCCACGCCCGGACGGCCAGTGCGACGGGGACGTACACGGCGAGGGTCGCGAGGCCCGCCCAGGCGAGGAAGGTGCCGTCGCCCGCGCCGATGAGCACGCCGTCCAGCACGAAGACCCAGCCGGCCAGCGGCATCGTGACGGCGGCGACCACCAGGCCGAGGGTGACGGCGTGCCGCACGTCTGCCGAGTCGGAGAACGCGACGGCGATGAGGCCGCTGCCAAGCCCCACGAGCAGGCCGAGCGCCGCGCCGGCCCCCACTCCCCATTGGAGGGTGCGGCGTAGCAGTGAGCGGGCCTGGCCCACGTCCCTGGCGCCGAGGGCGTGCCCGACCAGCGCCTGCGCGGCGATGGCCAGTGCGTCGAGGGCGAACGCGACAAGACCCCAGACCGCGTTGACCACCTGGTGCCCGGCCAGGGTGACGGTGCCCAGCCCGGTGGCGACCCACACGGTGAGCAGGATCGCGACACGCAGGGACAGGGTGCGGACGAACAGCGGGAACCCGGCGCGGGCGTTGCCGAGGATGCCGCCGACGGCGGGCGCCAGCGACGCCCCGGCCGCGCGGGCGCCCCGCACCACGACGGCGACGAGCACCGCGCCCATCGCGAGCTGGGTGAGCGCGGTGCCGAAGCCGGATCCGGCGATGCCCATGCCCACGCCGTACACCAGGGCGATGTTGAGGACGGCGTTGGCGACGGCCCCGGACGCGGCCACCACCAGGGGCGTACGGGTGTCGAGCATGCCGCGCAGGGCGCCTGTGGCGGCGAGGACCAGCAGCATGCCGGGCAGCCCCGGGGCCGACCAGCGCAGGTAGATGACCGCCTGCGTGGCGACCTCGCCGTGGGCGCCGAGCGCGCCGACGGCCCAGGGGGCCAGCGCCCAGGTGGCGGCGGCCAGGATGACGCCCAGGCCCGCGGCGAGCCACAGGCCGTCGACGCCGAGCTGCAGGGCGCCCGCCCGATCGCCCGAGCCGGTGCGTCGGGCGACAGCGGCAGTGGTCGCGTAGGCGAGGAACACGCACAGCCCGACGATGGTGAGCAGCACCGTCGAGGCAAGCGAGAGTCCGGCGAGCTGGTCGGTGCCGAGCCGCCCGACGACTGCCGAGTCGACCAGCACGAACAGGGGTTCGGCGACGAGGGCGCCGAGCGCCGGGACGGCGAGCGCAAGGATCTGCCGGTCGACTGTGGACACTCGCCGTCCACGCTTCGGGATGTCGTTCAACTTTCTCCTGTCCACACCAGGTGGATGACGTTCGCGCCGGTGAGAGGCACTCTGCGGCTCAGGTGGCCCACCGTATCCACAGGGATGTCCACGGCCTGTGCATAACCCTGAGCGTGAGATCCACACGTGTCCACAGGCCATCCCCAGGCCCTGTGGACAACGGGTTTGTGAACGAGCCCCACGCCGACCTAACCTCGCGAAGAGGCGGGGGCACGGGTGCCCACAGCCGCCGATGGGGTTGGCGTGACGAACATGGTGACGGGCATGGTGTCGGACCCTCCTGATAGAACACCTGTTCGACCAACAAGCGCGAATCTGGGGATGAGTCTGTGACGATCGAGGAGCTCGAATACGGCGGGCCGCCCGACGCGGGGCCCGCACGCGGCGCATTCGACCGGACACCCCCGCAAGACGTCGCCGCAGAGCAGAGCGTGCTCGGCGGCATGATGATCTCCAAGGACGCCATCGCCGACGTCGTCGAGCAGCTCCGCGGGAACGACTTCTACCGGCCCGCCCACGAGGCCATCTACGACGCGATCATCGACCTGTACGGCCGCGGCGAGCCCGCTGACGCCGTCACCGTCGCCGACGAGCTCACCAAGCGCGGCGACATGGGCCGCATCGGCGGCGCCCCGTACCTACACACCCTCATCTCGATGGTGCCCACCGCCGCCAACGCCGGGTACTACGCCCGCATCGTGCGCGAGCGCGCCGTGCTGCGCCGGCTCGTCGAGGCCGGCACTCGCATCGTCCAGCTCGGCTACGCCACCGACGGCGGCGACGTCGACGAGATCGTCAACAACGCCCAGGCAGAGGTCTACGCCGTCACCGAGAAGCGGACTACCGAGGATTACCACATCCTCGGCGACGTCATCGGTGGCACCGTCGATGAGATCGAGGCCGCCGGCAACCGCGGCGAGGGCATGATCGGCGTGCCCACCGGTTTCGCCGACCTCGACCGGTTGACCAACGGACTGCACCCCGGGCAGATGATCGTGCTCGCCGCACGACCCGCCATCGGCAAGGCGCTTGCCCTCGACACGCCCCTGCCCACCCCGACCGGGTGGACCACGATGGGCGAGGTCCAGGTCGGCGACGAGCTGCTCGCCGCCGACGGCACACCGACGCTCGCCGTCGCCGCGACCCCGGTCATGACGGGGCGCCCGTGCTACCGCGTGACGTTCGACGACGGCACCACGATCGTGGCCGACGCGCAGCACGAGTGGGTGACGCGCACTCGAGCGGATCGTCGTCTGCCGGGCGGCGGCGGGGCCAGCATCTGGAGCACGGAGGAGATCGCCGCCTCGGTCCGATGCGCGACCGCCGATGGGCGAGCGAACCACTCGATCGACACCGCCCTCCCGCTCGACCTGCCGGACGCACCGCTGCCGCTCGCGCCGTACGCGCTCGGTGTGTGGCTCGGCGACGGCCACAGCGCCTCGGCCAGGTTCACGTCCGCCGACCCCGAGATCGCGATGCGCATCGAGGGGCTGGGTTTGGTGGCGCGTCAGACGCAAGCGACGTTCCAGGGCGAGGCGCGGCTGTACCAGCTGCAACTCCCCGCCGAGGAGCCGATCGCAGCGCGCGAGTGCGTGGTCTGCGGTGAGAGCTTCGTGCCGCGCACGAGCCAGGTGCGGACCTGCGGTCGGTCATGCGGGGGGCGGGCGAAGGTTGTGTCCCGCCCAGTTGCCGCCCCCGCCTGCCCCGACTGCGGGGCCCTGAGCACGGGCCTTCGCCGGTGCCAGGAGTGCCGCAATCACCACGGCACCGTCGCGGGGATCCTGCGCTCGCTGGGCGTCCTCGGTGACAAGCACGTGCCGTCGATCTACCTGCGGGCGAGTGAGGCGCAGCGGCGGGAGCTGCTTGCCGGCCTGCTCGACACGGATGGGACTGTCAACCCGACCGGCAGCCCGCAGATCACGCTGACGAACCGCC
>JAEWEI010000181.1 GCA_023389545.1 Actinomycetes bacterium
ACCCGGTGCGCCCCACCTGCTCACGTCGTCGTGAGCCGACAGAGGAGTTCCCAGAATGAGGCGAAACAAGGTTGTTTCGATCGCCGCGACGCTCGGCGTCGCAGCACTCGCGCTGACCGCCTGCAGCGCGGGCACGGGCACGGTCGACAAGCCCGCCGGTGGCGAGACCAGCGCGTCGTCGGGCGGCGGCGGCGCTGCCAAGAAGGTGCTGAAGCTCGCGTTCAACCAGCCCGAGAACCACCCGCAGTACAAGGCCCTCGACGAGATGGGCGACCGGCTCAAGGAGCGCACCGACGGCGCCTACGACATCGAGATCTTCCCGAACGAGACCCTCGGCGCCCAGCGCGAGACGATCGAGCTCGTCCAGGCCGGCACGATCGACATGGCCTTCGTCGCGGGCTCGCTGCTGGAGAACTTCAACCCCGACTTCGTGGTCTTCAACCTGCCGTTCGCCTTCGACTCGCAGGAGCACCAGAGCGAGGTCACCAACGACCCCGAGATCGTCGGCGACCTGTACAAGTCGCTCGACGACCAGGGCATCCGGGTGGTCAGCGCGTTCCACGGCGGCATCCGCTCCGTCTACAACTCGAAGGGCCCGATCAACACCCCCGAGGACCTCGCGGGCATGAAGATCCGCGTCATCGAGTCGGACACGAACCTCGAGATGATGCGCCTCATGGGCGGCACGGGCACCCCGATGGGCCAGGGCGAGGTCTACACGGCCATCCAGTCCGGCGTCATCGACGGCGGCGAGAACAACCAGCTCATCTACGCGAACCTCAAGCACGCCGAGATCGCGCCGTACTACAGCTACACGCGCCACCTCATGTTCCCCGACTTCATCATCACCAACCCGGCGGTGCTCGAGGCCATGGGCCCTGAGGTCGAGAAGATCTTCGAGGAGGAGATGGCCACCGCGCGCGTCGCCGAGGCGAAGTACTGGAAGGAAGACGTCGAGACCGCGATGGCTGCCGCCGAGGCCGCCGGGGCGAAGTTCAACGAGGTCGACTCCAAGGCGTTCGCCGACGCGCTGGCCCCGCTGATCGAGTCGAAGCTCTCGACCGACGTCGTCCGCGACATCCACGCGAAGGTCCGCGCCGCGGCCAAGTGAGCCGCCCGTCCCGAAGAGGTCTGACATGACCGCAGTCAAGAATGCGTTGGACCGCATCCTGACGTGGGCGTGCGTGGCACTGTTCGCAGTGCTCGTCGTCGATGTCTCGTGGCAGGTCTTCACGCGGCAGATCCTCAACAGCCCCAGTGGTTGGTCTGAGGAGCTGGCCAAGTACCTGTTCATCTGGTTGGGCCTCTTCGGGGCGGCGCTCGTCTTCGGCGAGCGCGGGCACATCGCTGTGGACTTCGCCGTCCGCAAGCTCCCGCAGACCGTCCAGAAGTGGCTCACCGTCGTCGTGCAGCTCGTGATCCTGACCTTCTCCAGCCTCGTGCTGGTGTGGGGCGGGTACCGCGTGGTGTCGCTGGCCTGGGAGCAGAACCTGACGGGCCTGCCGGTGAATGTGGGGCCGATGTACCTGGCCCTGCCGATCTCCGGGGTGCTGATCTGCTTCTACACCCTCTACCACCTGATCCGGATCCTCACCGGCGCCGAGAAGGCCGTCGATGAGGACGCCGAGCCCGAGCTTCTGTAAAGGAGGGACGACAATATGGATCCCGCAGCAATCGCAGGCCTTGTCCTCGTCGTAGGCATTGTCGTGCTCCTCCTGATCGGCACCCCGATCAGCGTGGCCGTCGGCGGCTCCTCCGCCGTCGCGATGATCGTCATCCTCGGCTTCGAGAACGGCGTCCTCACCTCAGCCCAGCAGATCTTCCGGGGGATCAACTCGTTCCCCTTGCTGGCCATCCCGTTCTTCGTCCTCGCCGGCGTCATCATGAACAACGGCGGCATCGCCCTACGGCTCATCAACGCCGCCAAGGTGATGGTCGGCAAGGCGCCCGGCTCGCTCGCGCAGTCGAACGTCGCGGCCAACGCGCTGTTCGGCGCCGTCAGCGGATCGGCCGTCGCGGCCGCCGCCGCCGTCGGCTCCACCATGGGCCCGCTGCAGGCGAAGGAGGGCTACGACAAGAACTTCGCCGCGGCCACCAACATCGCCTCGGCGCCGTCCGGGATGATGATCCCCCCGAGCAACCTGATGATCGTCTACTCGCTCGTGTCGAGCACGTCGATCGCCGCGCTGTTCGTCGCCGGGTACGTCCCCGGCATCCTGTGGGCGCTGACCTGCATGGTCGTCGTCTACCTGTACGCCCGCAAGCGGCCCGAGCTCAAGTACACGGACAAGATCACCTTCGGCCAGGGCGCGAAGATCCTCCTCGACGCGGTGCCGTCGCTGGCGCTCATCGTCGTGGTCATCGGCGGTATCCTCCGGGGCTACTTCACGCCAACCGAGGGCTCGTGCATCGCCGTCGTGTACTCGCTGGCGCTGTCGTTCATCTACCGGGCCATCAAGGTCAAGCAGCTGCCCAGCATCTTCATGGACGCGGCGCGCACCACGGCCGTGGTCATGTTCCTGGTCGGCGTCTCGTCGGTCATGGGCTTCGTGATGTCCTACGCCAAGATCCCGGCGCTGGTGTCCGAGGCGATGTTCAAGATCAGCGACAACCCGGTGATCCTGCTCCTGCTGATCGCCGCAGTGCTGCTGGTCATCGGGTGCTTCATGGACCCGACGCCGGCGGTGCTGATCTTCACGCCGATCTTCCTGCCGATCGTCATGAGCTTCGGGATCCACCCGGTGCACTTCGGCATCATGATGATCTTCAACCTGTGCATCGGCACGATCACCCCACCGGTGGGACCCGTGCTGTTCGTGGGGGCGAAGGTCGCGAACCTGGCCATCGAAGACGTCATCCGCCGCCTGCTGCCGTTCTTCGGCGCGCTCGTCGTGATGCTCATCGTCGTGATCTTCACGCCGGCGCTGTCCCTCTGGCTGCCGACCACCCTCGGACTGGTGATGCCGTAGGTGGAGGCTCCGCTGGGCGGGGCGCGTCCCCCGTGCCCCGCCCAGCACCCCGACTTCTCTCCTTATATATAGGGCCCGCCGCGCACCGCTTCCCTGTGAGCGAGCGGCCCACCCGTCCCGCACGGGGCCACGCACGGAAAGGCACGTCATGGAACAGCGCTACGCCACCAGCCCGGAGCACATCCCCGGCATGGACACCGCCGAGCTGCGGCGCCGGTACCTCGTCCAGGACCTGTTCGTCGCCGACGAGGTCAACGCCGTCTACACCCACCACGACCGCGTCGTGCTCGTGGGCGCGCTGCCCGTCACCACGACTGTCACGCTGCCGACCTTCCCGGAGATCCGCAGCGACTACTTCTTCGAGCACCGCGAGGCCGGCATCGTCAACGTCGGCGGTACGGGGACCGTGACCGTCGACGGCACGGTGCACACCCTGGCCCACGGCTCGTGCCTGTACATCGGCCGTGGCGCCAAGGACGTCGTGTTCGCGTCCACCGACGTCGACGGCGAGCGCGGCCCGGCACGGTTCTACGCCGTCTCCGCTCCCGCGCACACCGCGTACCCCACCACGCTGGTCGAGGCCGGCCAGGGCAACGTGCGCGAGCTGGGCGACCCGCTGACGTCCAACCGCCGCACGCTCAACCAGTACATCCACGAGAACGGCGTGCGCTCCTGCCAGGTGGTCATGGGCGTCACGACGCTGCACCCGGGCAGCATGTGGAACACCATGCCCGCGCACACCCACGACCGGCGCATGGAGGCGTACCTCTACTTCGACGTTCCGGAGGAGGCGCGCGTCATCCACATCCTCGGCGAGCCCACCGAGACCCGTCACCTGGTGGTGGGCAACCACGAGGCGATCATCTCGCCGAGCTGGTCGGTGCACTCGGGCGTCGGCACCGCGAGCTACAGCTTCGTGTGGGCGATGGCGGGCGAGAACCAGTCATTCGACGACATGGACACCTTCCCCGTCGCCGAGATGCGCTGAATCCGAGCGGATCCTGAGGCCGACCTGATACGACATGCCATGACGTCGGTCGACGGAACCGATCACCACCACACGACAGGCAGACACCCATGGTCAACGAGGTCGAGAACCCCGGCGCGGAGCGCAACACTGCCTTGAGCGCGAGCGAGAAGACACTGCTCGTGCTGGAGGCGGCGATGACGCACGCCAGGTTCACGGATGTGGTGGAGGCGACAGGGCTGGCGAAGGCCACCGTGCACCGCATCCTCGCGACGCTCGGCGACCGCGGCTTCGTGGCGACAGGATCGGACGGCGGGTACCTGCCCGGCCCGAAGATCCTGTCGCTCGCGGGCCTGGCGTTGCAGCGCATCGACATCTCGGCGATCTGCCAACCGTTCGTGGACGAGCTCGTGGACCGCGTCAAGTGCACGATCCACGTGGGCGCCGCGAACGGCGACGAGATCGTCTACCTGATCCGCACCGACTCGGACAAGCCCTACAAGATGCCCTCGCGGGTGGGCCACGCCATCCCGATGCACTCCTCGGGCATCGGCAAGGTCGTGTTGAGCGACTACGGCGACGACGCGTTGGCGCGGTTCGTGGCGCGCGCGGGCCTGCCCCGCCGCACCGAGCACACCGTCACGACCCTCGAGGACTTGCGCGCGGAGCTCGCGCACGTCCGCAAGGTCGGCTACGCGCTCGACCGCGAGGAGAACGTCCCCGGCGTCGCCTGCGTCGCCGCCCCCGTCCGTGACCACACGGGCACCGTGAAGTACGGGCTGAGCATCTCGACGCTCACGCTCGAGCACTCCCTCGACCAGATCGAGGCCATGGCCCCCGAGGCCGTGGCCGCCGCCGATCGGATCTCCGCGGCCCTGGGCTACCGCACCCGGGCCTGACCACCGGCGCCACGCAGTCGTGCGTGTCGCCATGCACCGCACGACTGACAGAGAGCGCAGACACATGAGCAACGCAGCCCAGACCCCCGCCCAGTTCGCCGAGTCCCTGCTGTCCATCGAGGGAAAGCTCGCCGTGGTGACCGGCGCGAGCCAGGGCATCGGCCTGGCCATCGCCACGACCCTGGCCAAGGCCGGCGCGGACATCATCGGCGTCAGCTACGACATGCCGGAGGGCGACAGCGACGCCCGCTCGGCCGTGGAGGGCGCCGGGCGGGCGTTCACCCCGATCCGCGCCGACTTCTCCGACCGCGCGCAGGTGGCCGAGCTGGCGGCGCGCCTGGTCGAGCTCGAGGTGGACATCCTGGTCAACAACGGCGGGACGATCCGCCGGGTGCCCGCCGCCGTGCACCCCGACGAGGACTTCGACCACGTGGTCGACGTCAACATGCGCACCACCTTCGTGCTCTCGCGCGAGATCGGCCGCGGGATGATCGAGCGCGGCCACGGCAAGATCGTCAACACCGCGTCGATGCTCTCGTTCCAGGGCGGCATCAACGTGCCCGGATACACGGCCTCGAAGTCGGCCGTCGCCGGGCTCACCAAGGCGCTCGCGAACGAGTGGGCTGACAAGGGCGTCAACGTGAACGCCGTCGCCCCCGGCTACGTCGCCACCGCCAACACGCACGACCTGCGCCAGGACGCCGCGCGCAGCGACTCGATCCTGGGCCGCATCCCCGCGGGCCGCTGGGCGCAGGCCGAGGACATCGCGGGCGCGGTGCTGTTCCTGTGCTCGCCCGCCGCGAGCTACGTGCACGGCGCGATCCTCCCGGTGGACGGCGGCTGGCTGGCTCGCTGAGCCTCGACCACCCGCGTCTCACCCACGTAGAGCCTCACCCCACGTAGAGCAAGGAAGCACCGTGCGCATCGTCATCACCGAGTGCGACCACGACACGTTCACCGCCGAGCAGGCAGTGGTGGACGCGGCCGGGGCCGATCTCGTCCTCACCCAGTCCCGGGACGCCGCCGAGCTGGTCGCCAACGCGGCCGGCGCCCAGGGCATCCTCGTCCAGTACGCGAACATCACCGCCGAGGTCATGGACGCGCTGCCTGATCTGCGCGCCATCGGGCGGTACGGCGTGGGCGTCGACTCGGTCGACGTCGCGGCGGCGACCGAGCGCGGCATCGCCGTGTGCAACGTGCCGGACTACGGCACCGAGGCGGTCTCTGACCATGCGATCGGCATGGCGCTGGCCGTGGCCCGGGGCATTCCGCGCCTCGACCGCGGGGTGCGCGCCGGCTCCTTCGACCTGGTCGCGGTGCGCCCGCTGTTCCAGACCCGCGACCGGGTGTTCGGCGTCATCGGCATGGGGCTGATTGGCACCGCGACGGCCCGCAAGGCCGCCGGCCTGGGGTATGAGGTCATCGGCTACGACGTGGCCGCCGAGCCGGGCGCGGCGACGTTCCACGGCTTCCCGTCGGTGTCGCTCACGGAGCTGCTCGAGCGCTCGCAGGTGGTCTCGGTGCACGTGCCGCTCACCGAGAGCACGCGCGGCATGATCGGCGCCGCCGAGCTCGCGCTGCTGCGGGAGGACGCGATCGTGGTCAACACCGCGCGTGGCGGCGTGATCGACCCGGACGCCCTGGTCGAGGTGCTGGCCGCCGGCCGCATCCGGGGCGCGGGCATCGACGTGCACGTCACCGAGCCGATCCCCGCCGACGACCCCCTCACCGGCTTCGACAACGTGGTGCTCACCCCGCACCTCGCCTGGTACACGGAGGAGTCGTACGACGAGTTGAAGCGGCGCACCGTCGAGAACGTCGTCGAGGTCTGCGCGGACCGGGCGCCGCGCAACATCGTCAACCCCGAGGTCCTCGGGGCCCCCGGGCGGAACGCCACGTGCCCGCCCGCCACCACCAGCACGACAGGAGCATGACGTGAGCAGCATGAAGGCGGCCGTCTGGACCGCCACGGACGAGGTCGCCGTCACCAGCATCGCGATGCCCGAGGTCCCCGAGGGGTGGGCCCTGGTCAAGGTCGCGTACAACGGCATCTGCGGCACCGACCTGTCGATCCTGCACGGCAAGCACCCGCGCGC
>JAEWEI010000032.1 GCA_023389545.1 Actinomycetes bacterium
GGGCCGCGTTCGGTTCGCTTCAGTGCGCTGTGTCGCGCACGTGCCGCGTGCCCCGCCCGAGATCGGTGCGGCGCCCACGGCGCGCGGGCAGGGCCGCTAGACGACAAGGGAAGGTCGATGAAGACAACGACAACGGCGCGACGGCGCGGCGGATACGTCAAGGGTGCGGCTGCGGTTGCCGGTATCGCCCTGTTCGCTCTCACAGCGTGCTCACCCAGCACCTCGGACGCGGACGGCGCCGCGGGTGACGCGTTCACCACGCGCGAGGTCACGGACGGCAAGACGGAGTTCGTGGTCGTCACGAACCCCGGCGATGGCCCGGTGCTCTCCTACGGGGCGGACAGCGGCATCGAGCTGCTCACCGAGGAGATCGACGGCAAGAAGTTCGCGTTCAAGGACATGAACGCGAACGGGACGCTGGACGCGTGGGAGGACTGGCGTAAGAGCTCCCACGACCGCGCCGCGGCCCTGAGCGAGGAGCTCTCCATCGAGCAGATCGCCGGCCTCATGCTGTTCAGCTCGCACGAGCGCTCCCCCGGGGACGGCATCACCGACGCGCAGAAGACGTACCTGTCGGAGTCCAACCTCCGCAACGTGCTCAACGCGGGCCCGAACGACGTCAAGGCGAACGTCACCTGGTCCAACCAGATGCAGGCCTACGTCGAGTCGCTCGCGACCGCCGACGCCCCATACGTGCCGGTCAACTTCAGCTCCGACCCGCGCTCGACAGCGGGCTCCGGCGGCTACAACTCCGAGGGCGCCGACATCTCGCGCTGGCCCTCCAACCTGGGCCTGGCCTCGACCTTCGACGCTGAGACGGTCGGCGAGTTCGCCACCATGTCCTCGGCCGAGTACCGCGCGCTGGGCATCACCACGGCGCTCAGCCCGCAGATCGACCTGGCGACCGAGCCGCGCTGGCTGCGGGTCGACGGGACGTTCGGCGAGAACGTCGAGATGAACACCGAGATGGCCGCGGCGCTCGTCGAGGGCCTGCAGAGCTCGCCCGACACCGACGGCTGGGGCTCGGAGTCCGTCGCCGCCATGATCAAGCACTGGGCCGGTGACGGCCCGGGCGAGGGTGGACGCGAGTCGCACACGGCCGCCGGCAAGTACGGCGTGTACCCGGGCGACAACTTCGACGCCCACACCCAGGCGTTCCTCGGCGCGCTCGACTCGGCGGCTGTCATGAGCGCCTACTCGATCGCCCTCGACGGCAACGGCGACCCGCTGTTCGAGGTCCGCATGGGCAGCGCGTACGACGCGGGCCGCATGGACCTGCTGCGCAAGGACAACGGCTACCAGGGCGTCGTCGTCACCGACTGGGGCGTCACCTCGGGTGGCCCGACCGACCCCGACTCGTTCTTCGGCATGTCGTGGGGCGCCGAGGAGCTCACGGTTGACGAGCGCCACTACGCGATCCTCAAGACCGGACACGACATGTTCGGCGGCAACAACGAGGTCGGCCCGGTGCTCGCGGCGTACGACCTGTGGCAGGCCGACTTCGAGGCTGGCGTGAACGAGATCGACGCCGACACGCGGTTCCGCGAGACCGGCACCCGCATCCTCAACATGCTCTTCCAGCCGGGCCTGTACGAGAACGCCTACCTGGACCTCGACGAGTCGCGCAAGATCGTCGCGAGCGCCGACAAGGTCGACGCCGGTTTCCAGGCGCAGCTCGACTCCGCGGTGCTGCTGAAGAACGACGGCGAGGCCATCTCCGCCGCTGACAAGGCGGCGTGGGCGGACAAGACCGCGTACATCCCGCGTGCGTACAACACCGGCTTCGCGGGAGCCTTCGGCCCGGCCGAGTACACCGAGGCCCCCGGCCTGGACGTGGAGACCGCCGAGCAGTACTTCGCGAAGGTCGTCACCGACGAGGCAGTCCTGGACGAGAACGATCAGGTCGTCAGCTACACGGCGCCTGACCTGAGCGACGTCGACATCGTGCTGGTCGGCATGGCCAGCCCGGACAACGGCAGCAACTTCACCGGCGCCGGCCGCGACAGCGAGACGGGCGAGACGTACCCGCTGTCGCTGCAGTACCGCCCCTACACGGCAGACGGCGCGAACGTCCGCAAGGTCTCGATCGGCGGCGACATCCTCGAGGACGGCTCCAAGGAGAACCGCTCCTACTTCGGCAAGACCTCGCGGATCGCGAACGAGTCCCACCTGGACGCGTTCGAGCGCGCTGTCGCGGCCGTCGAGGCCTCCGGCAAGGACATCCCCGTCATCACGGTCCTGAAGGCCAACAACCCGACCGTCCCGGCCGAGTTCGAGGCGAAGTCCGACGCGATCCTGGTCGGCTTCGGCATCAGCGACCAGGCGCTCATCGAGGTGGCGCTGGGCCTGTCCGAGCCCCAGGGCCGCCTGCCGATCGGCTTCCCCGCCTCCATGGACGCGGTTGAGGCGCAGCTCGAGGACGTCGGTGAGGACACCGCGCCGTACGTCGACTCGATCGGCAACACGTATTCGTTCGGCTTCGGCCTGAACTACGCCGGTGTGATCGCGGACTAGTCCGCGCGAGCACAACCCGGGGCGGTCGGCGGCACATGCCGCCGGCCGCCCCGGACCGGCCGCGGGGTGGGCCCGGGGCCAGAACTCACCAAGGAGTAGAAGTGAAGCGAAACAAGGTGCTGACCAGCGGCCTCGGTGTCGTGCTCGGCCTGACGGCCGTTTTCGGGCTCGCGGCGTGCGGCAGTGACGACGGCGGCTCCGGCTCCTCCGCTGAGCAGGCGGCGAACGTCGACATCGCGGAGGACCTCGAGAACGCGCGCACGGCTGTCGCCGACGCGCTCGCCGACGACGACTCCTGGGCGCAGATCATGCTCGCGAGCGACGTGAAGGCCCCGACCGTGAAGTACGGCCTGCTGGTGGTCCCCTACACGAAGTCCGACGCCGCGTCGCGGATCCAGGGCACCGTCAACATCTCGGACGGCAAGTACACGATCGACGGCGACTCGGCCGCGACCGACAAGACCTGGCAGATCGACCAGGACGGGAACATCACCGAGGTCACCGAGTAACAACTCGCACACCCGCCCGTCTGAACTACCTGGGCCGAGTGCCCGCCCCGCCGATGCGCGGGCGGGCACTCGCGCCCACGGCGGGACAGGATCCCCGCCCACGCGGCGGGACAGGACGGCCACCCATGCGGGTCGGTCCTGCCGCAGTACCAACTGATCGTGCGCCGAGCCGGACTTCCCTGGTCCCGCCCCTGGCCTGATCGCGGTCAGCTCTCGAGGAGGAATGCAGTGAATGCCAGGGCGAAGAACGCCGATCGGGTGAAGACCCCGATGTCGAACAAGAAGTTCCTGTGGATCTGGGCGCCCGTGCTCGCCGTGGTGACTGTCGTCACCGTCGTGGCGAACATGGCGCTGTCGATCGCGGGCGGGTGGGTCGCGTCCCAGTTCGGGTCGGGCACCTACACCTTCACGAACTCGGAGGAGTCCGCCGACTGGGACACCGAGTACTACTCCGCTGACTTCGACAGCATCGAGGACGTCGACGCGGCCGCGAAGGAGCTCGTCGAGGAGATCTCCGGCGGCGGCATCGTCCTGGCGAAGAACGAGGGCGCGTCGCTGCCGCTGAAGGCTGGCGCGAGCGTCACGATGCTCGGCCGCTCGGCCGCCGACCCCGTCTTCGGCGGCTCGGGCTCCGGCTCGGTGGACACCAACTCCGCTGTCACGGCCCGTGGCGGGCTGGAGAACGCGGGCTTCCAGGTCAACGACGAGGTGTTCGCGGCGATCGAGGCCTTCGCGGCGGAGAACCCGCGCGGGTACATCGAGATGGACCGCCCCGACATCTCCACCTACTACATCGGCGAGATGCCGGTGGGCGACTACCAGGCGCAGCAGGCGACGTTCGCGGACTACTCGGACGCGGCTGTCGTGTACATCGGGCGTCCGGGCGGCGAGGGCGGCGACCTCGCCCGGGACATGACCGGCTGGGACGACAATGCCGTGGATGGCCAGCACCAGCTCGAGCTGAACAAGGACGAGAAGGACCTCATCGCGCTGGCGAAGGCCAACTTCGAGACGGTCGTCGTGGTGGTCAACGCCTCCACGACCCTCGAGATGGGCGCGCTGCAGGACGACCCCGAGGTCGACGCGATCCTGCTGGCCGGCTCGCCCGGCGCCACGGGCCTCAACGCCCTGGGCAAGATCCTGTCGGGTGACGTCAACCCGTCGGGCCGCACCTCGGACCTGTGGGCAGCGGACTTCACCGCCGACCCGACGTTCGTGAACTTCGGCGAGTTCGTCTACGAGAACATCGAGGCGTCCTTCCCGGTCTCCTCCATCGAGACCGCGACCTCCAACGCGACGATCACGTCCGACGCGCCGTTCGTGAACTACGCCGAGGGCATCTACTTCGGCTACCGGTACTACGAGACCGCAGCGGCCGAGGGCTTCATCAACTACGACGACGCGGTCGTCTACCCGTTCGGCTACGGCCTGAGTTTCACGGACTTCACCTGGGCTGTCACCGACGTGGCGACGGGTGACGTGGACGGCTCCATCGCCGTCACCGTCGAGGTCACCAACACCGGCTCCGTCGCGGGCAAGGACGTCGTCGAGCTGTACTACAGCGCGCCGTACACCCCGGGCGGCATTGAGAAGGCCGAGGTCGTCCTGGGCGACTTCGCGAAGACCGACGTGATCGAGCCGGGCGCGAGCGAGTCCGTCACGCTCGAGCTCGCGGTCGAGGACATGGCGTCCTACGACCACCTGGACGCCGAGGCGTACGTGCTGGAGGCCGGCGACTACACGCTCAGCGTGCGCACCGACTCGCACACCGTCGCCGAGGGCGTCGAGCCGATCACCTACACGGTCGGCTCCGACATCGTGTACTCCGGCGAGAACCACCGCGCGAGCGACCTCGCCGAGGTCACCAACCAGTTCGACGACGTCTCGGCCGAGTTCGCCGCCGAGCCCACCGAGGGCAAGATCCTGTCGATGTCCCGTGCGGACTTCGCTGGCACCTTCCCCACGGCCCCGACCGCTGACCTGTTCGTCGCGGACGAGGCGATCCAGGAGGCCTTCAAGGCCTGGGACGTCGACGCGGTCGCGGCGCAGTTCGACGGCGAGATGCCGACCACCGGCGCCGGAACCGACCTGTCGCTCATCGACATGCGCGGCCTGGCGAAGGACGACCCGAAGTGGGACGAGCTGCTCGACGCACTGTCGGTGGACGACATGACGGGCATGCTGCTCAACGGCGCCTACCAGACGGCTGCGATCGGCTCGATCGGCAAGCCGCAGACCACCGAGCCTGACGGCCCGGCCGGGTTCTCCTCGTTCATCAACTCCTCCATCAACGGCGTGGCCTACCCGTCGGAGTTCCTCATCGCGCAGACGTGGGACGTGGAGCTGGGCGCCGCGATGGGCGAGATGCTCGGCAACGAGGCGATGTTCAAGGCCATCAACGGCTGGTACGCGCCGGCGATGAACCTGCACCGCTCGCCGTTCGGCGGCCGCAACTTCGAGTACTACTCGGAGGACCCGATCCTCTCGGGCGCCATGGCGACAGCTGTGGCGAACGGCGCGGCGACCAAGGGCGTCTACACCACGTTCAAGCACTTCGTGCTGAACGAGCAGGAGGACAACCGGGTCAACAACGGCCCCGCCACCTGGGCGACCGAGCAGACGATCCGCGAGGTCTACCTCAAGCCGTTCGAGATGGCCATCAAGGGCGTCTCCATGGACGTGCAGTACGTGTCCGACGAGGACGGCACGATCTCGGAGACGACGATCGGCGCCGGCGGCATCATGAGCTCGTTCAACCGCATCGGCGCCACCTGGGCCGGTGGCTCCGAGGCGCTCATGACGAACGTGCTGCGCGGCGAGTGGGGCTTCGAGGGCTTCGCGATCTCGGACTTCAACCTGTACCCGTACATGCACCCGAACCAGAGCATCAGCGCTGGCACGGACCTCACCCTGACCTTCCAGCCGTCGAAGTCCTTCGCGGACACCAGCTCGGCCAAGGCGGTCAGCGACATCCGTGAGGCGACCCACAACATCTTGTTCACGGTGGCGAACTCCAACGCGATGAACGGGCTCGCCCCGGGCGCCACCGTCGACTACACGCCGCCGACCTGGGTGTACATCCAGATCATCGCGACTGTCGTCATCGGCCTGCTGGTCGTGGCCGGGGTGGTCCTCGTGACGCGCCGCGTGCTGCGGCACCGCAAGGCCACGGCGGGGACGCCGAGCGAGTAGCCCCCTCGGGCAGCGGTCTTCCCGCCCGCCCGGGGGGGCCCCCCCCCCCCCCCC
>JAEWEI010000086.1 GCA_023389545.1 Actinomycetes bacterium
GCAGCGGCTGCCGGTTCCCCTCAGGAGCGGCGCACGACGGCAGCCCGCCGCCCCCAAGCCGTCCGAGGCTGGACGCGCTACGCGGCAGGCGCCCGTCAGGTGCGTGGCCCACGAAGGGCCGCACCCACTCCCCCCGCTGAGCGTCGGGCCCGGCCGCGAGGCGGCCGCCCGGCGAAGCCGCAGGCCGCCCCCGGGGTGGCCGCAATGCGCCCACATGGCGCTTTGGAGGTCTGGCGATGACGCCACAGCAATCCCACGTCATGGCGGGCGCAGCCGCGCCGCGTCGACGACTCCGCAGGGCCGCGCGCGGAATGATCGCCGCCGCCCTGGCCCTGGTGGTGACGGTGACCGGCCTGACGACGATGGCCACGTCGGCCACCGCCCAGGACGAGCCCTGGATGAACACCGACCTGCCACCGGACGAGCGCGCCGACCTGCTCGCGGCGGCGATGACGCTCGACCAGAAGCTCACGCTCTTCGAGGGCAGCGGCTCGGGCGCGACCGCGATCCCCGAGCTGGGCATCCCGGCCCGTCGGGAGATCGACGGAGCCTCCGGCGTGGTCATCGCCGACGTGCCGACCACCGCCTTCCCGTCCGGCTACGCGGTCACCTCGACGTGGAACCCGGACCTGGCGCAGGCGTTCGGCCGCCAGGGAGGGCTTGAGACGCACCTGACCGGGTTCTCCGGCTGGGCCGCCCCGTCCACCGACCTCGTGCGGACGCCGTTCTTCGGCAGGCAGTTCGCCACCTATGGCGAGGACTCCCTCCTGGGTGGGCTCATGCCCGCCGCCGTCACCACCGGTGTCAACCAGACGAACGACACCAACGGCGTGTACTCGCTGCCGAAGCACTACGTCGCGAACAACCAGGAGACGCAGCGGAGCACGCTCAACGCTGTGCTGGACGAGCGCACCCTGCGGGAGACGTACATCCGACCGTGGGAGATCCTCGTCCAGGCGGAGCCCGGCGCGGTCATGTGCGCGTTCCCCCGGGTCAACGGCACGCACGCGTGCGAGAACCCCCACCTGCTGTTCGACATCCTCAAGGGCGAGCTCGGGTACCCCGGTTGGGTGTCCTCCGACTTCAACGCCTGCACCACCATCGAGGCGTACAACTTGGGCGCTGACGTGTGCGGCCCGAACTTCCCGGACTTCGCGACGTTCACAGCCGCCGTCGAGGACGGCACGATCGCGCCGGTGCGCTTCGAGGACATGGTGCACCGCATCCTGCGGACGTACTTCCAGGACGGCATCATCGACCACCCGCCCGTCGGCAGCCTCGAGAACCCGAAGCCCTCGACGCCGCCGCTCCCCGACGACGTCGTCGCGCAGAGCGACCAGACGGCGTACGACATCGCCGTCAACGGCTCCGTGCTGCTGCGCAACGAGGCCCAGGCCCTGCCGCTCACGGCGGACGGCCTGGACTCGATCGCCGTGATCGGCGAGGCCGCCGACCGGTACATCAGCGGTTTCGGCAGCGACATCGTGGTCGATCCCACGCAGCTGTCCACGATGGTCGACGGCATCACCGCTCGGGCCGGCGCCGGTGTGGACGTCACCCACGTCGCCGGCGCCGACCCAGTGCGCCCGGCCGACCTGATGCCCGGCGAGCAGCCGGTGCCCTCCGGGGTGCTGCAGCCCTCCACCGGTGACGGGGACGGGCTGTGGGCCGAGTGGTTCACCAACTCGGACTTCAGCGGCGACCCCAACACGTCCCGCGTCGAGGACCAGGTGAACTGGGGCCAAGGGCTCGCCGCGCTGTTCGGGGGCTTCGGCTACGACCCCAGCCCGGCGCCGAAGCTGCCGGACGCGTTCCTCGGCACGCCGAACCCCTCGATCCGGTGGACCGGCACGCTGAACCCCACGGAGTCGGGCGCCTACCAGCTGGGCCTGACCGTGCTGGGCCAGGTCACGCTGTGGGTCGACGACCAGGTGGTGCTCACCGCTGACGCCGACACGATCCAGACGGTGGCCGCCGACCTCGAGCTCGCCGCTGGGCAGAGCTACGACATCCGCATCGACTATGTCGCGGACGCGCCCAACCAGTGCTGCCCCGCGACGACCTCGAGCCTCGGACCGGCGATCCGGCTCTCATGGGTCCCGCCGAGCGGCCAGGCGTCGCCGCAGATCCAGGAGGCGGTCGAGGCGGCGGCTGCGGCCGACGTCGCGGTGATCATCGCGAACGACTACATGGGCGAGTCGCTCGACCGCGGCCACCTCAACCTGTTCCAGAACATGGACCTGCTCATCGAGGCCGTGTCCGAGGTCAATCCGAACACCGTCGTCGTGCTCGCCACCGGCGCGCCGGTGGAGATGCCCTGGCTGGACAGCGTTCCCGCCGTGGTGGAGGCCTGGTACCCCGGACAGGCGCAGGGACGTGCCGTCGCGGCGCTGCTCTTCGGTGACGAGGACTTCTCCGGACACCTGCCGATCTCGTGGCCGGCGACGGAGGAGCAGGTCACCGAGGGCCTCGGCCTGGGGAACCCGTACTACGACGTCAACATCCCGAACATCGACGTCGACTACACCGATGGCGTCTTCGTCGGCTACCGCGCGTACGACGAGCTCGGGATCGAGCCGCTCTACCCGTTCGGGCACGGCCTGTCGTACTCGTCCTTCGAGTACAGCAACCTGCAGGTGATCGGGCCGCGCGCCCGGCAGAACGAGGGGCCGGACACGTCCGAGCCGGGCCTGGTGAGCGTCGACGTGACGAACACCGGCTCGGCCACCTCCACCGAGGTCGTGCAGGTCTACAACGGCAGGCTGCCCACCGATCGGGCGGCGACACCGCCCAAGGCGCTGCTCGGCTGGGGGCGCGCCACCCTGGCTCCCGGGGAGACGGTCACCGTCGAGGTGCCGATCGAGCTCTATACGCCCGAGCACGTCCTGGCGTACTGGGACACCGAGTTCGGCTACTGGATCACCCCGACGGGGACCACCGACCTGTACGTGGGCTCGTCCTCGCAGGACGTCCGGCTCGCCTCGACCCTCGAGGTGCGCGAGCCTCTCGAGCCCACGGCGCCCACCTTCGAGCTGACCGGATTCACGGACGGCGGGCTCTACGGCGTCGGCGGGACGATCGACTGGGGCCTGACGGTCGACCCGCCGACGGCCACCGTCGAGGCGACGCTCGACGGCCAGCCGATCGACCTGTCGGTCCCGCTGGAGCTGTGGCAGCTGGACCTCGGCCAGCACACGCTGGTCGTGACGGCCACGGACCCGTCCGGCGGATCCACCACCGAGACCTTCAGGTTCTACCTCAAGACCTCGCTGCGAGATCTCGACATCATGCTGCAGAACTTCGAGGCCTCGGGGCTCATCGACCCCGTGGACGTCGTCGCGCTGCGGAACACGCTGTTCCAGGTCCGCGCCGTCGAGGCGCGGGGGAACGACGCCGGGGCGGTGGTCCTGCTCCGCGGAATGCGGGCCCAGGTGCTGAGCCTGGACCTGGACGCGGACGCCGAGGCGGCGCTCCTGCGCAGCATCGACGCGATCATCGTGGAGCTCGGCGGCACGCCGCCGGGTGGCGGGGCGGCAGCCCGGGAGGAGCTCGCCGACCTGGCCGTCGTGCCCGAGGACGAGGGGGACCTGCTGCGCGAGTGACGTGAGGAGCCGTGCCGGGGGCCGCGCGATGCGCCGCCCCCGGCACGTGCGCGCCGCCTGCGCTGCGCACTGCTCCGCCCCCAGGATTCGAACCCGGACCGCAAGGCACCAAAGGCCTGCGTGCTGCCGTTACACCAGGGCGGACCGGCCCACGCCGCCCACCGGACAAGGGGGTGATGTGCGCCTCGGCAGACCAGTCTGCCAGGCCGCGCACGGCATGAT